>CAJOKY010000030.1 GCA_905235425.1 uncultured Selenomonadaceae bacterium | reverse complement strand
AATTGAATAATGAACGAGTTTACAGATTTGTCCGCCGCGATTATATGGAAGATATTCCCGATTTTCACAAATACAAAGTATTTATCCCCGCCGCAAATGGCAGCGGCGCGATAGGAGAAACATTAAGTACTCCGCTTGTCGGCTTGCCGCTTGTCGGCTGTACACAGACCTTTATAAGCGTCGGAGCGTTCGATACACGCGTTGAAGCGGCGTCGTGCTATGCATACATAAAGACCAAATTTTGCCGCGCTATGTTAGGCATTTTGAAGGTTACACAGCATAACCCGCCGGCTACTTGGTCGAAAGTTCCGCTACAAGATTTTACGGCGTCAAGCGATATAGATTGGAGTAAAAGCATTGCGGATATCGACAGGCAGCTTTATGAAAAATACGGCTTGTCGGAAGACGAGATAGCATTTATAGAAAGTCACGTCAAGGCTATGTGATAAAAATTTTGTGGCGGCAGTTGCAAAAAAAATATCTGTATGTTAAAATCAGCGTGTTAAATTAGATTTTAACGGCTCAAGACATTGGCAAACACAAAAGAAAAACCCCGACTGCGAATCGGGGTTTTTTCGTGCAAAAAAATAGCCGTTGAAATCGGCAAAAATTCTGTTATAATTTATGACAAGTCGAACAGCGGCAGGCGGTTGCACTCCCTGATGAAAGGGGGTGACGCGAGTGAAGAAGATAATTTACATTATCGTGAGGGTCATCGCCATCACAAGCGCGATACTCCTCGCCACAAGCGGAACAGCCGCCTAAGCCCGATACGCTATAGGCGTCTCACCAAAATCCAAAAAACTTACTTACCTTAACGGCAACCGCTTGCCTCGACTTCTGAAAGCGCTCCGTTCTATTCGCGGAGTGCTTTTTAGTTTTAATATTTGAATAAATTATAGAATTATTTAGCCGGAATTCGTGAGGGTCATCGCCATCACAAGCGCGATTCTTCTGATCACAAGCGGTACAGCCGTCTAACCCATCCAAAAAAAGACGCTTTACCCAAATTACTAAACACTACACCGCAGGGAGATGATGACCGCTTGCCTCGACTTCTGAAAGCGCTCCGTTGCATTCTCGGAGTGCTTTTTAGTTTCAACATTTGAGTAAATTATAGAATTATTTAGCCGGAATTGCAAGGTAATTAGTCAAAAAATTTTCGTTGAAATCGGAAAAAATTCTGCTATAATTTTTTTGATTATTTTTAAAAGGAGATATTAAATTGAAAGAATTAATGTTAGGAAATAAGGCGTTGGCGCGGGGCTTGTACGAAGCGGGAGTGTGTTTTGTATCGAGTTATCCCGGTACGCCGTCAACAGAAATAACAGAAGAAGCGGCAAAGTACGACGAAATTTATTGCGAATGGGCGCCAAATGAAAAAGTAGCAATGGAATCAGCATTCGGCGCGTCATTGGCAGGACGTAGAGCGTTTTGCGGACAAAAACACGTAGGCTTAAACGTCGCGGCAGATCCACTTTTCACAATGTCTTATACCGGCGTCAATGCGGGATTGGTAATCGTGGTAGCAGATGATGCGGGTATGCACTCTTCGCAAAATGAACAGGACAGCCGCCGCTACGCAATCGCCGCGAAAGTACCGATGCTTGAACCTTCTGATTCAGCGGAGGCGTTGGAATTTACCAAGCTTGCCTACGAAATTTCGGAGCAATTCGACACGCCGGTAATAATAAAAATGTGTACGCGCGTTGCACATTCACAATCAATCGTGGAAAAAGGCGACCGCGCAGATTTTAAAAAATCCTACGAAAAAAATATACCCAAGTATGTAATGATGCCCGGCAATGCGAAAAAGCGCCACCCGATTGTTGAAGAGCGTACAAAAAAATTGCAGGCATACGCCGAGACGACGCCGATTAACCGCGTTGAATTTTCTACCGACGAAATCGGAATTATCACTTCGTCAACGTGCTACCAATACGTCAAGGAAGTTTTCGGCGACAGTGCAAGCGTCTTGAAATTGGGCATGGTTAATCCTCTGCCGGACGAGATGATTAAAAATTTTGCGTCGAAGGTAAAAAATTTGTACGTGGTTGAAGAGCTTGACGACGTTATAGAAAGTCACGTTAAGGCGTTGGGAATTGCGGTTGAAGGCGCAAATATTTTGCCGCGCATTGACGAATTTTCACAAAACATTATAGCAAAATCTTTCGGCAAAGAAATTCACGAAGGCATAAAGCTTGAAGATGAAATACCTGCGCGACCGCCGGTAATGTGCGCGGGCTGTCCACATCGCGGGCTTTTCTATTCGCTGAAAAAGCGTAAATGTATCGTGCTCGGTGATATCGGTTGCTACACTTTGGGTGCTGTACCGCCGCTTTCGACTATTGAACTGACTTTGTGCATGGGAGCCTCAATAGGTGCAACGCACGGCTTTAACAAAATGCTCGGCGCTGAAAGTGAAGGCAAAACCGTTGCGGTTATCGGCGATTCAACTTTTATGCATTCGGGCATGACGGGACTTGCCAACGTCGCCTACAATCAATCCAATTCGACGGTAATAATTTTGGATAACTCAATCACCGGCATGACGGGACATCAGCAAAATCCCACTACCGGCTACAATATCAAGGGCGATCCTGCAGGCAAAATTAATTTGGAGGAACTCTGTCACGCAATGGGCATTAATCGCGTCCGTGTGGTTGACCCGTATAATTTGAAAGAGTGCGACGAGGCGATTAAAGAGGAACTTGCCGCGCCGGAACCTTCTGTGATAATTTCGCGTCGTCCCTGCGCGCTTTTAAAATATGTTAAACATAATCCGCCGCTTAAAGTTGACGCTGATAAATGTATCGGCTGTAAATCCTGCATGAAAATCGGCTGTCCCGCAATTTCAATGAAAAACGGTAAAGCCGTTGTGGACGCCACTCAATGTGTAGGCTGTAATGTCTGCTCGCAACTTTGCCCGAAAAAAGCCTTTGGCAATTAAAACAAAAATTACCACGCTTAAATTTATATAAAATAGTTGATCATTTTCGGATGACTTTTTTATAAAAAATTCAATTTAAAAAAAGCAGGGGATACATTTGTCTGAAGAATTTGAGCGTAAATTAGATTTAAAGTTAATGTTGTCGATAATTGCAGCGGGATTAATGTCATTTACCGGCGTTGTAATTGAAACGGCAATGAACGTAACTTTTCCGACTTTAATGAAAGAATTTGACGTAAGTTTATCTACGGTGCAATGGATAACGACGGGCTATCTGCTGATTTTGGCAATTATCATACCGACATCGGCATTTTTGAAAAAAAGATTTCGCAGTAAGACATTATTTTTAGCCGCGAATTTAATTTTTTTGACGGGAACAATTCTCGGCGCAGTTTCACCGGCATTTTCCATTTTACTTTTCGGAAGAATTTTACAGGGAATGGGTACGGGAATAGCACTGCCGCTTATGTTTAATATTGTAATGGAGCAAGCGCCAAAAGAAAAAATCGGCATGATGATGGGCGCAGCAACTTTGGTAGTTGCAATGGCGCCGGCTGTCGGTCCTTCAGTCGGCGGGATGATTGTAAATGACTTCGGCTGGCGAATGATTTTTGTCACATTGATACCGATTTTAATTTTTTCGCTGATTTGCGGCTTAACTTCAATTCGTCAGTCCTCTGCATTGGAAGAGCATAAATTTGCATGGAATTTATATTTTTTGTTGGCGGTAAGTTTTACCTGCTTTATTTTGGCGTCAAGTTTCGCCGGAAGTTTAGGTTGGACAGATTTTTTTGTAGTAGGATTATTTTCAGCAAGTGTAATTGTCATGTGGATATTTTGTAAAAAATCCACGAATACTGCCGAACCTTTGATACACATGGAAGTTTTCAAAAATTTTCATTTCAGTTTAAGCGTCATGGGATTGTTGCTTCTGCAATTTATTTGTTTGGGTATAGGATTTTTTATCCCGAATTTCGCGCAAATTGTACTGGGCGAAAATCCGTTTGTAGCAGGGTGCATACTTTTACCGGGCTGTTTACTCGGCGCAATGCTCGCGCCGGTCAGCGGGAAATTGCTTGATAAATTCGGTGCACGAAAACCAATTTTAATAGGCTGTTTTTTTGTAATTGTGTCGGCATTTTGTTTCAATAAATTTTTATCCGCCGCCGATGTTATGCAATTAGCGGCAATTTATGTAATTTTCACGTTAGGACAGGGCTTTACCTCCGGCAATACAATGGTAAGCGGTTTACAGAGATTGAGGGGAGAATTAAAAGCGGACGGTAATGCAATTTTCAACACGTTACAACAGTTGGCAGGCGCGATTGGCACGGCAATGATTTCAACGGTTGTATCAATGCCGCAGGAAAATTTTCCGAATGATTTAGCCGCCGCAACTAAAGTCGGCAGTCAAAATGCCTGTTTGCTTTTACTTATATTGGCAGTCGTACTGTTTTTGTGTATGTACAAAGCTACTCAAGATTGACAGCCGCTTTTTCATTGAATTTTTTATGACAAACGGTAAAGCCGTTGTCGACGCCACTCAATGTGTAGGCTGTAATGTCTGTTCGCAACTTTGCCCCAAAAAAGCCTTTGTCTCTACGAAAAATGAATAAATTTCTTAAAATTTTCTTTAAGGTCTGCTTGACAGACCGTTTTTTTTTTTATAATGCCTTATCAAAATTTTTAGGAGGGGGATTTATGAAGATTGTAATTTTGGAAGATTTTAATAGATTTGATGGTACTTTGTCAGTTAAATATTTTCCTGAAAACAATCGTGATGATTTGGGAATTATCAAAATTTCTCATGACGGCACTGTTTTAGATTCGCATAAAACTAATGCAGATAATAATTCATCCGATGCGTATTTTAATATCGTAAAAACTCATTTGGCACAAATGTTTATGGTTGATCCTCTGCCGTATAAAAGCGAAATTCGTTTTTAATTAAGGGAGGTGATGTTATAGGTTATAGAAAAGATTATTTTGACAATCATAAAACGCACGGCGGTTGGCATAAGTGCGCGGCTTGCGGAAAAAGTTTTAGAAAAGATGACATTCAAGTTGATCATATCATTCCGCAAAAATGGGGTGGACCTGATAGTGATTGGAATTTACAACCGATGTGTCCACATGATAACGCGTCAAAGGGCGCAAGTTTGGCAAACACAATTCCTGATTTAATTAGAAACAATTTTTTTAGATGAAAGGAATAAAAGATGGCTAAAATTTACAGCAAAGAGTGGAATAGAACTCTTATTGAAGTTAAGAATGAGCCTTTACGAACAGAACTGATTATTGACGGTCGTACTGTAGATTTTTTTGAGGGTTATGTATTTGCAGAAGGTAAAAACGATTATCTGCATGGATATGACGGAGAAAACCGCATTGAGGTTCGCTTTAATAAAACAGATTTGATGTTTCTTTCTTATATACAGATGGAATTTTATTATAACGACAGAAAGATATACGAATGTAAGATGTAAAATTTACAGCTAAATTATAAAAAAATTATCCCGCGCAGATGTTGCGGGAATTTTTTATTTGCAGGAAAATAATTTGGCTTGTAGAAAAATTTTGCGAGGTGATTATAAATGTCAGAATTGAGAAACGAGGCAATTTCTTTAATTGAAAACATGCCGGAAGAATATTTGTTGGCAATAGTTCAGTATGCAAGACGTTTTGAAAATAAAGGTTTTGCAGATGAACAGGCAATGTTCGCCGAATGGGAGCGCGACCCTGATACTTACGAAGATAAAATTGCTGAATACGTTCACAGTTTCGTTAAAAATGTAAGGCGTGAGTCAAGGGAAAATGAAAATCTTAATTGATACCAATATTTTAATTTCTGCATTATTTTTTGGAAAATTTCCTAAAGAATTTTTAAATGAAGTATTAAAAGAAAGTTTTGAAATCTGTATAAATGATAAAATTTTTTCTGAATACGAAAAAACCATCGCTAAAAAAATTTTTAAGAAAAAAATTTTAGACGAAATTCTTTATGAAAAATTTTTGGGAAAAATAAGATTTTTTGAACCGGTTTCTGATTTAAAAGTTTGTCGAGACCCCGACGACGATAAATTCATAAACTGCGCTATTGACGCTAAAGCAATTTATATTGTCAGCGGCGATAATGATTTATTGACGATAAAAAATTTTGCAGGAATTGAAATTGTAACGGCACGTGAATTTTATGACAAATATATTAAAACTTCCACAATGTGAAATTATTTATCCCGCGCAGATGTTGCGGGTATTTTTTTGCAGGAAAATAATTTGGCTTGTAGAAAAATTTTGCGAGGTGATTAATTTATGTCTGCTATTAGAAATGAAACATTTAAATTGATTGAAAAAATTCCGGATGATTATATCTATTGGCTGAATGAGCTGATAAAAAAATTTATCGAAGAAAAAGAAATTGAAAATGAAGATGAAAAAATTGCTCGTTGGCAAGCAGCTCCTGATAAATACGAACAGGAAATCAGCGATTATATAAAAGGCGGAATTAAAGCTTCAAGGTATGAGGAAAGAGCTAAAAATAATGAGAATCTTAGTTGATACAAATATTTTAATTTCCGGCTTATTTTTTGGCGGACTTCCACAAAGGCTTTTATCTGAACTTGATGAAAATTTTAATGTTTGCGTAAATGAAAAAATAATTTATGAATATAATGAACAGATTGACAGAAAAATTTCAAATCCAAAGTATAAATTGAATGAAGAACTGCGCAAAAAATTTTTCAGCAATTTGCAAAGTTTTGAACCGGTTTCTGATTTAAAAGTTTGTAGAGACCCCGACGACGATAAATTCATAAACTGCGCTATTGACGCTAAAGCAATTTATATTGTCAGCGGCGATAATGATTTGTTGACGCTAAAAAATTTTGCAGGAATTGAAATTGTAACGGCACGTGAATTTTATGACAAATACATTAAAACTTCCGCAATGTGAAATTATTTATCCCGCGCAGATTGGTCAAGAAATTTTATTTGTAGCGGGCGGGCGGAGACCTTCAGACGAATTTTTTATCGAAGTGTCACGCGGCAGAAAGATTTTTGCCGTAGACAAAGGCATTGAAATTTGCCGTGACTTGAATATTTTGCCGGAAATTTTAATCGGCGATTTTGACAGCGCAGAAAGTTCCGCCGTAAATTGGGCTATTGAAAATAAAATTCCGATTGAACGTCACCCCGTCGACAAAGATTTTACCGATACGCAACTTGCCTTAAACTTGGTTAATAAAACCTGTTCCCTGCTCCCTAATCCCTCTTCACTAATCCTTACCGGCATTTTCGGCGGCAGATTCGATCACCTTTTCAGCAACGTGTTTACCTGCGCGGCGGCTAAATTTAATACTTGCCTTGTCGACGAGCGCGAAATAATTTTTTTCGTACGCGGCGGCGAAAGTTTCACGGTGAAATTTTTCGTGCGACCTATGGCGCTGTCACTGTTGCCGATAACTGAAATTTGCGAAGGCGTGACTTTGAAAAATGTACATTGGGAACTTGAAAACGCAACGCTGAAACAAAATTTTCCCAACGCCGTAAGCAACCGCGTTGAGTCCGACACAATAAAAATAAGCGCCTCCAAAGGGACGCTTGCAGTTTATTTAGGGAGTAGAGAGTAGAGGGTAGAGGGTAGATAGTAGGGAGTAGGGTTTATTAATTTTTATGTATGGCGTTGAAAGCCGATTCGCAAATTTCATCAAGCCGAGAAAAATTCTTTTTCAAAAACAATTCGCCTAAAAGAGATTCAAAACCGGTGCTTGCGTGATATTCTTCAACCGTAGCCGAGCGCGGCGCGTGACTTTTCGCATTTCTGCCGCGTCTGAAAATATCGCGTTCATCATCTGTCAACTGCGATTCAATTTCTTTGTACGCCGCCGCTTGTGAAACTGCCGACACAATTTCCGCGCTTAAATCGTGCAACTTGCTGATTTTATGCGTGACACTTAAAAGCCGCGTCCTCACGTACAAATGAAAGTACGCGTCGCCAATGTACGCGGTTACCAGCGGTGAAAGTGTCTTTACTTCGTCTTCGTCAAAATCAAGCATTTTTCCACTTCACGCCCTGCGGAGTATCTTCTAAAATAATTCCTGCCGCCTTGAGTTCGTCGCGGATCTTGTCGGCAACAGCCCAATTTTTGGCACTGCGCGCATCTTGCCGAATGGAAATTATAATATTCATCAGCTTGTTGACAAGTTCGCTGTCAACGGCTTTTTCATTTGGAATATTTTCAAAAATGCCGATAATCGACGCCATATCCATAAAGACTTCACGCACGCGCATAATCATAAAAGCATCGGTGCCGCGAGGAGCAATTTTGCCGGCGAGAAAATCATTGTAGTAAGTATTGATATCGCGGGAAAGTTCAAACATATAGCTGATAGCCAGCGCCGTGTTGAAGTCGTCGTTCATCGCGTCTTCAAAGCTTGACATAAGCCTTTCGGCAAGTTCGACGAGACCGCCTGCCTGCGAAACGGTTATCATTTTTGATTTATCGGATTTACCTTTTACAAAAGTGCCGTTTTCAATTTTTTTTGCGAGGTCGTTTAAATATTCGTATGAAGTTTTCAGGCGATTGTAAGCGGTACGCGTATTTTCCATAAGCGTATCGGCAAAATCAAGCGGACTGCGATAATGTGTCTGCAGAAGGAAAAGGCGTACAATTTCACCTGGAAACTTTTTGAGAATATCTTCAACCGTGAAAAAATTTCCTGCCGAACTGCTCATCTTCTGATTGTCTGTAGTCAAAAAGCCGTTATGTACCCAGTACTGCGCGAAGGAATTTTCATCACCGATAGCGCATTGTGACTGTGCAATTTCATTTTCATGGTGAGGGAAAATTAAATCAGCGCCACCGCCATGAAAGTCAAATTTTTCACCGAGATATTTTAACGACATGGCGGAGCATTCAATGTGCCAGCCGGGTCTGCCCTTGCCAAATGGACTGTCCCACGCCGGTTCGCCTTCTTTAGCCGCCTTCCACAATGCAAAATCCATAGGGTGATTTTTTCTGCCGTCAACTTCAATACGTGCGCCTGCCTGCATTTCTTCAAGCTTGCGACCGCTAAGTTTGCCGTAGCTTGGATTTTTCTCAACGCTGTAATAAACATCGCCATTATCAAGGCGGTAAGCGTACCCTTTCTTCATCAGCGTATCAATCATAGAAATAATTTCGTCCATTGTTTCAGAGACTTTAGGGTAGACATCTGCGCGACGTACGTTTAAAGCGTCCATAGACTTAAAATATATGTCGATATTTTTAGTGGATACTTCTTTCCAAGTGGAATTTTCAATTTTCGCGGCAGTAATAATTTTGTCGTCAACGTCGGTAAAATTTTGAATGTAATGAACTTTGTAGCCGATCTTTGCGAAGTAGCGGCGGATAACGTCCCATACCACGAAGGGGCGGGCGTTGCCTATGTGAATGGCTTTATTTGTAGTAATACCACAGCAATAAATGCTGACTTCGCCTTTTTTAAGCGGCTTAAAAATTTCTTTGCGTTTTGTCATTGTGTTGTAAACTTGAATCATTTATGATGCCTCCTGCGAGTTTAAAAAATCTAAAATTTCCTCAGGCGTAAAAATTTTTACGTCAGATTCTTTGAACCCCTTCATATTTCGCGTAACAATTCCGTCCAAGCCATTAAATTTGGCAACTGAATATTGTACGGCGTCTTCAAAATCTTGCCAATGCAAATTTACGGCATTATGGATATGAGCCGATTGAACAGTAGAAATTTCAACTATATTCAAAAGACGCTCAATTAAATTAATTACGGCGTTGTGACTATGTAATGTTCGATAAGCAATGTAATAAATATCCGTAATAGCCGCTGCCGAAACATACAGTTGGTTATTGGGATTTGCTCTAAGTTCAAAAACTTTTTGTGCATCATTGAAAAAAGGTTGACGCTCCAATAAAAAATCTAAAACAACGTTAGAATCAATTAAGAGATTCATATTTTCCCATAATCCTTTCGTAACGAATTTGTTTCAAGCTTTTATTTTTGTCAGGTGAACTAGACAAGCAACCGGCAAGCTCTCTCAGAATTTTTTTTACGTCTTCTTCCTTCAAAGAAATTTTTTCATTATCAGGGCTGATAGTAATGTTGACGGGCTGATCGTCAGGATAATTCGGCAGGTCGATAATGCCTTTTAAATCTCCCGCGTTCATTTTAACAGTTACAGGTTCCATGATAAATTCTCCTTTCGAGGTTAGGTGTTAGCTATTAGCGATTAGCAGTTAGCTTTTAGGTTTGGCAGAAAATTTTTCATCGGCAATGGCAACCTCAAGCGTCGACGTTCTCAATGCCTCGTTGGTAATTTCTGCGCGTGCGGCGGCAAGTTCATTTTCAAGCTGATTAACGCGTTCTTCAAGACGCTGAATTTGTCGCAGGGCAATTTCTATAACTTCGCGGTCGGGATCGGGCAAAAGGTCATGGTCTAAGTCAACGTCAATCTCTTCACAAATTTCATCATGAACGGCAGGATTTTTCACGTCCATTCCCTTTTTCGCGAAGAAGTCAAGCCACGCTTTACGGTAATCCTCTTCATTATGAATGCGTTTACCATGCAAGACGACGACGCGTCCGGGTATGCCGACAACCGTCGCATAAGGCGGAACTTCTTTTAAAACTACGGAGCCTGCACCGATTTTTGCATGATCGCCTACTTTGAATGAGCCTAAAACCTTTGCGCCGGTCGCCACAACAACGTTATTGCCAATGGTAGGGTGACGCTTGCCCTTTTCCTTGCCGGTACCGCCCAATGTCACGCCTTGATACAGCGTCACGTTTTTGCCAATTTCCGCAGTTTCGCCTATTACAATTCCCGTGCCGTGATCTATGAAAAGACCGTCGCCGATTTTTGCGCCGGGATGAATTTCAATGCCGGTAAGAAAGCGGCAAAAATTTGAAATAAGCCGCGCAGATACTATCCAGCCGCGTTCAAAAAGGGCGTGCGATATTCTGTGCATCCAAATGGCGTGAAGTCCCGAATAACAAAAAATTACTTCAAGTGTACTTTTCGCCGCAGGGTCACGTTCAAAAATGACGCGTATGTCTTTTTTGAGACGCGAAAAAAATTTCATTTAGTAAATGCCCTCCAATTTTAGGGAACAGGGATTAGGGAGCAGGGAGCAGTTTTTTTCTAATATCTAATCCCTGATCCCTAGTCCCTAATCCCTAATTATCAAAACTGTTGCATAAGCGGCAATGCCTTCACCTTTGCCGGTAAATCCAAGTCCTTCTGTAGTCGTAGCCTTGACGCTGATTAAGCTTGAATCAATCTGCAAAATTTCAGCAAGCCGCGCTCTAATTTTCAAAATGTACGGCGAAAGTTTCGGCTTCTGCGCGACAATCGTCGAATCAATGTTGCCGATTTTGTAGCCGTGCACCTTAATCAGCATATCAACGCGTTTCAAAAGTTCGCCGCTGTCAATTCCTTTGTATCTTACGTCATTGTCGGGAAAATGCTGTCCGATATCGCCGAGCGCCGCCGCGCCTAAAATTGCGTCAATTATCGCGTGAATCAAAACATCCGCGTCTGAATGTCCTGCAAGTCCCAATTCATAATCAATTTTCACATTGCCCAAAATTAATTTTCTGTCATGCACAAGTTTATGAACGTCGTAGCCCATACCGATTCGCGGCAGTGCGGCGGTATTCGTAACGGCAGGTTGAATTTCGTCCGGCAGTAGCGATTGTGCAATGGTTAAATCTTCCGGCGTCGTGATTTTTATATTTGAATAATCGCTTTTAACGATTTTAATTTTGTCGCCGATTCTTTCAACCAAGCTTGAATCATCAGTGCCTAAAAAATTATCTTCTGCCGCCTGTTCATACGCGCGCAGTAAAAGTTCACGTCTAAAACCCTGCGGTGTCTGCACTTCAACCAATTTTGAACGCGGCGGCGTGTATGTTACGAAGTTTTGATTGTCGATAAATTTCACGGTATTTTTTTCCGGCACTGCCGCTATTGCGCCGCCGTATTTTTTTGCCGCCTCGATAACCTCTTCGATAACCGTCAAGCTGACTAAAGGTCTCGCCGCGTCATGTACCAATACAATATCCGCGTCCTCCGGCAAAAGTTTCAAGCCGTTTGCAATGGAATATTGGCGCTCACTGCCGCCTATTGCTATTGCCCAAGATTTTAAGCCGTCTGTTTTGTTTAAAAGTTCCTCAACGTCATCTTTATCATTTTCATTTACCACGACGATTAAAAAATTTATATGCGGCGATTGTGAAAAAGTTTTCAGCGTACGAATCAAAACCGGTTCATCGCCCAGCATTAGAAAAATTTTATTTATGTCGCTTTCCATACGCCGACTTGATCCTGCCGCCGGAAATATTGCTGTAACCATTTAAACATCCTCCGATAAAAATTTTTACTTTTAACCGTAGTACTGCGTACCCCCCCCCTTTATAATAACGGAATTCTCTACACAAAAAACGTCTTTTTGTGAAAGTTTCGCAATGATCTTTGCCTGTTCAAAGTCACTTTCTATGAACAGCTCAGCTTTATCAATATACTTGTAAACTTCAGCTTTAAAATTAGCGTGTACGCCGAGTTTTCGACGTTCTTCAGCAGAATCAAGATTTAACATAATCAAATTTTTATATGGAACATTATTTTTCGATAACCATTGTTGCGTTTCAGAAGAATACTTCTGCAACCTTGCCGTCACTATACAGCCTATAGGCTGACTGGGAATAAATTTTGGCATTGCATTGAGACAAAATTCACGGTAATTTTTACCGTCATCATTTTGCTCCGGAGTCGGGTCTTGACAAAGTACGCCCTCCATATCTACACAACATTTCCACAAAAATGAATGGTGCATATAATTCCACTCAAAAACACGCGGCAGAGGTACGACAATAAAAAAAATATCCGGAATATTGGCAGAAGAAGGCGCTACCATAATCGACAAGTAAATTATGGTTTGGTTTACATTTTGAAGTTGAGCTTTCACCGTCATTAAAGATTGTCCTGATGCTACACTGTCTTCGACTACCAAAATTTTTTTTGCTTTTGAAATATCATCAATCCATCCGCTCTTATTTTTAGTCCTGCCGGCATCAAAAATTTTTCCCGTTAAAATACCTTCCACATCAGTCAAAGGCTTATTTAAATGACAAGCGATAATATTTGCCGACAACAATCCGCTTCTCGGAACACCGGCAACAACATCAATGTCGTGCGGAATTTTATACAAATTGTCGACGATAATACGATTTAACATATTAAATGTTATAAAGTTTAGACTCATTTAAATCAATCCTTCATCAATAAGCTTTTTAATGCCGACAAGCACGCCGCCTTCATCATTGCTTACGGTTTCAAATTTCGCCAACTTCTTTAAATCGGGGTGTGCATTAGCCATTGCAACGCTGTAACCTACCGCCTTCATCATTTCGCAATCGTTAAGATAATCGCCGAACGCC
>CAJOKY010000029.1 GCA_905235425.1 uncultured Selenomonadaceae bacterium | reverse complement strand
TCTGATAGGTCTAAAAAATAAGACCTGCACTAGCAAAAACATTGTTCAGTTTTCAAGGAGTCCTGAGCGAATCAGCTTGCATAGGATATCACCCTATATACCGTTTGTCAACCCCCTCTCTAAAAATATTTTTTAAAATCTTAAAAACCGCATTATACCTAACTAAACGCCGTAAAATTTTTTGTTTGTCAAGCCAAGCCGCTCCAAAATTTCAAAATCGCCTTTAATCGTCGTTCCGGAAGTCGTCAACATATCGCCGGTGATTGACGCCGACGCGCCATATAAAAATGCCGACGCGCCTTTGTCCGGCAAATACTTTCTTCCTGCGGCAAGTCTTATATTTGCGTCAGGCAGAATAAATCTGAAAATCGCAATGGTACGCAAAATTTCTTCCGCGCCCAATGGTTTAAGATGTTCAAGCGCCGTACCTTTTACCGCGTTTAAAACATTAACCGGCACTGATTTTATTTTTAACTCGGCAAGCGCAAACGCCATATCAAATCTATCCTGCCAACTTTCGCCCATGCCGATAATGCCGCCGGAGCAAACATTCAGCCCCGCCGCCTGCGCCAGTTTAATCGTGTTAATCCTGTCTTCATAGGTATGCGAAGTGCAAATCTGCGCGAAAAATCTTTTCGACGTTTCAATATTGTGGTGATAACTTTTCACTCCGGCTTCACGAAGACGCTTAAATTGATTCGCATTTAAAATACCGTGAGACGCACAGAGATCGATTTTCAGTTTGCCGTACATAAGTTTATATGCATCAACCGCCTTGTCGAAGTCAGCGCCGCTTAACGCCCTGCCGCTCGTCACGATTGAAAATCTGTTTACTCCCGCCTGTTCATTTTTCAACGCGGCATTTAAAATTTCTTCTGCCGGTAAAAAGTCATGAACTTCAACGCCGGTTTTATGACAAGCCGCCTGTGCGCAGTACTTGCAATTTTCGCCGCAACGTCCGCTTTTACCGTTTATAATCGTGCAAAGGTCAATATGGTTGCCGCAAAAATGTTTCTGAATCGCTCCCGCGCCTTTTTGTAAATCGTTAAGCGGCGTCGTCAAAAAAATTTCTACGTCATCGCTACTTTGCAGGCGTTCACCCGCGATAATCCTTGTCGCAATTTCTGCAACGGTTAAATTTTTTGTATCCACCTTAGACCCTCCAAAAACTTTTAATTTTGAAAACGCGGCATTGAATTTAATTTCACGGCTACAAATGCCGCCGCCGCCGCTTTCATAATATCGCCCGGTATGTACGGCAAAACTGCCATTGTCGCCGCTTGCAAAAATGAAATGTCCATTAACAACATCATTGAGATTATTCCGCCGACGTAGGTTATCGGCATTGTCGCAACGACATTTATCAGCAGGTAGCGTTTAAAATTCGGCGTGTCACCTTTCAACGCGCTTAATACGGGGTACGCAATAAGCCACGCAAAATAAAAGCCTCCTACCGGTCCGAAAAGTTTTCCCAATCCCGAACCTCCCGCGAATACCGGTAAACCCGCGCCGCCCATTATCAGATAAATTAATATCACCGTGAAAGTTTGTTTCGGATTTAAAATGTACGCCGCCAAACTCAGCGCGATTGTCAGCGCCGTGACCATGCCGGGCGTAAAAGGCAGGGGAAATGACAAGTACGCCGTCACGCAAAACAGAGCTGCACATAACGCCATTTTTGAAAGTTCCCTTGTTCCAATTTTGCTGTCCAAACTTTTTACATCTCCTACAAATTTTTAGTGCCGTCATTTTACAGAAATTTATCGTAACCGTCAATTGATTTTCAGTTTACCATTAAACTTCAGGCAACGTAAATTTGAAAGGCGAAAATTTTTTTGATATAATGCCGAAAAATTTTGAACGGAGTAATTTTTGTGATTGACGAAGAGTTAAAAGACATTGAAAGAAAGATTCTGCGCGGAGAACGTTTGACATTTGAAGACGGACTCGAGCTTTTTCATTGTAAAAATTTGGCGGCGATAGGTGCGCTTGCCGATTATGTGCGAAAAAAAATTTGCGGCGATAATGTTTATTACAACGTCAATTGTCATGTAAATTTGACGAATATTTGTAAGGCGCGCTGTAAATTCTGCGCGTTTGGACGTGATGAAAATTCTGTCGGCGCGTACGCAATGACGATTGATGAAGTTATCGCGCTGGTTGAAGACGCGTTGAAGTCACCGAATATGGGCGGCTTGCATGTGGTAAGCGGTCTTCACCCTACATGGACTTTTGAAAATTATCTTGAGATATTGCAGGCAGTTCATGAAAAATTTCCCGCGCTTTATATAAAGGGTTTTACCGGCGTTGAAATTACGCACTTTGCAACAATTTCCGGCTTAAGCGTTGAAGAAGTGCTTAAAAAATTAAAAAAAGCCGGACTTCAAGCGATAGCCGGCGGCGGCGCTGAAATTTTATCTGACAGCGTGAGAAATATTTTGTGTCCGAAAAAAGCCACTGCCGCTGAATGGCTTAACGTGGCACGCACTGCGCACAAGCTCGGCTTGAAAACAAATGCGTCAATGCTTTACGGTCATATTGAAACGTTGGAAGAGCGCGTCGAACACCTTTTAAAACTGCGCGAACTGCAGGACGAAACCGGCGGTTTTCAAACGTTTATATGTTTTCCATTTCTGCCGAAAAATACAGCGCTTGAAAATAAAATTACGCAAACTTCCATGTACGACGATTTACGCACGCTGGCAATTTCCCGCCTTATGCTTGACAACTTTAAACATATTAAAGCTTACTGGGTAATGCTCGGCGTACCTGTCGCGCAGGTTGCATTGACTTTCGGCGCTGATGATATTGACGGCACGATACATCGTGAAAATATTTTGCATGAGGCAGGAGCGTCAAGCCCCAAATTTTTGACTGAAGAATATTTGATAAAACTTATTCGCGAAGTCGGACGCATTCCCACTTTGTGCGATTGCAACTACAACATTATAAGCCAAATTTAGAGTGGCGTTGAAAGGAAAAATTAAATGGATATAGATACTGCCGAAAAAAATTCAGAACAGCTCTTTCAAATTGCTGAAAATCTTTTAAACAATCACCATATTTTTGAGTCTATGGATTTTTTTGAACAAGCCGCCGAAATGGGCAATATGAAAGCCATGAAAAAATTGGTAAGATGGTTTTTGTGTGCTCGAAGGTATGGGAAAACAGAAAACGTCATTAGGTATGCAAAGAAATTGGCGGATAGCGGCGACGTTGAGTCTATGAAAAATTTAGCGATTATTTATCGTGAAAAAGATATCTTAAAATCGATTGAATGGTTTGAAAAAGTCGCCGAACTTGGAAGTTCTTATGCAATGCTAGAGTTGGCAGTAATTTATCATAGAGGCACCTATATAGAAAAAAATATTCAAAAGGCGCTGGAGTGGTACGAAAAAGCCACTGAACTTGGCAATTCTGATGCAATGCTAGATTTAGCAGTAATGTATCTTAACGGCAACGACGTAGAAAAAAATATTCAAAAAGCGGTTGAATGGTATGAAAAAGCCGCCGAAATTGAAAATTCTTATGCAATGCTATATTTAGCAGAAATGTATCTTAACGGCAACGACGTAGAAAAAAATATTCAAAAGGCGATTGAATGGTACGAAAAAGCCGCCGAATATAGGAATACTTTTGCAATGCGCGCTTTGGAAAAAATGTATCGTGAGGGCAAGGGCGTAGAAAAAAATGAGAAAAAAGCTGATGAACTCTTAAAAAGAATTGATGATAAGTTAAATACTTTGTTAAATGGAGTCATTCCGGGTTAATGCGAATTTAAATTTGCAAAAAAATTCTCTTAGCAAATTTTTTTTAAGCGTTGAAAAAATTTAAAGTTGTGATACAATAATTCAAATAAAAAAATTTTATGGGAGGGTTGTATATGAAAAAATATGTTTGTGTTTGCGGTTACGAATATGACGAAGAAGCGGGAGATCCCGATAACGGCATTGAACCCGGTACGAAGTTTGAAGACTTGCCGGAAGATTGGGTTTGCCCTATTTGCGGACTCGGCAAAGACAGCTTTACTGAAGAGTAGCTTTTAGCTTACAGCTATCAGCTTTCAAGAAATTAAATGTAACCAAAAACTTATCTGTTTTTAAATGATATGAGGAGGAAAAATTTTTATGAAAATCACTGTAGTAGGTTCAGGCAACGTCGGCGCAACGGCGGCTAACGTTTTGGCAACAAAAGGCTTTGCAAGTGAAGTCGTCCTTATCGACATTAAGGAAGGACTTTCCGAAGGCAAGGCAATGGATATTATGCAGACGGCGCACATGCTTAACTTCGATACGAAGGTTACGGGCGTCACCAACAACTACGAAGCAACGGCAGGCTCGCAGGTTGTAGTTATCACGTCCGGCGTACCGCGTCGTCCCGGCATGAGCCGCGAAGACCTTATCGGCACAAATGCTAAGATTGTAAAGCAGGTTGTGGATCGCGTCCTGCAGTATTCGCCTGACGCCATTTTAATCATCATCTCCAATCCTATGGACACCATGACTTACTTGACGCTTAAGACAGCCAACCTTCCGCGCAATCGCGTACTTGGTCAAGGCGGTATGCTCGACAGTAGCCGTTTCCGTTATTATCTTGCTGAAGCGTTGAAAGAGGCGGGTTATCCTGCAACACCTACTGACGTTGACGGCATGGTTGTCGGCGGTCACAACGATAAAACAATGGTTCCGCTTGTAAGTCTTGCAACGTATCGCGGCATTCCCGTAACGCAACTTTTAAGCGAAGAACAAATTACTAAGGCGGTTGAATCTACTAAAGTCGGCGGCGCAACTCTTACAAAACTTTTGGGTACTTCCGCATGGTACGCACCCGGTGCGGCTGCGGCGGCTATGGTTGAGGCTATTGCTCTTGACGCCAAAAAGTTAATTCCCTGTTGCGTATACCTTGACGGCGAATACGGCGAAAAAGATTTGTGTATCGGCGTTCCCGTAATTCTCGGCAAAGACGGCTGTGAAAAAATCGTTGAAGTTCAATTCTCCGACGAAGAAAAAGCCAAATTCGCTGAAAGTGTTGCCGCCGCTCGTGAAACCAATTCCAAAATCGGTGACGCGCTGAAATAATTAAGAATTAAGAATTAAAAGCTAATAGCTACCAGCTAATACAGGCTCTGCCGTGAACTGCGGCAGGGTTTATTTTTTTACGTGACATATTCGATATAGTTTGTGAAAGGAAGTGTGAAAAATGATTGAAAGAATACAAAGAATCGCCCGCGTTAAACGAATCGATAACGACGTAGGCAAGAATTACGGCGATCCAAAGAATAGCGGCGGTAAAAGTTTTCTTGACGAACTCAATACCGCAATGGGCAAAAAAAATATTCCCAATCCGGTGAAAATTTCCGACCCATACGCATTGGAATTGACAAGTATCGGTACGCAATCGCTATTCTATTACGGGAGTATGGATTTGGAAGCGCTATTGGCTACGAGGTGAATTAAAATTGAATGATGAAACATTTATGCAACTTGCAATTTTGGAAGCGTTGAAAGCTTACGAAGAAGGCGAAGTTCCAATCGGTGCCGTTCTCATTGACGAGAGCGGCATTTTAGTTTGTGCTGAACATAATCGCATTGAACAGTTTGATGACGCAACGGCGCATGCTGAATTGTTACTTCTGCGCGAAAGTGCAAAAAAAATAGGTCGACGAAGATTGTCAACCTGTACGATTTATGTCACTGTCGAACCATGTCCAATGTGCGCCGGTGCATTGGTACTTTGTCGGCTTAAGCGTTTAGTTTACGGCGCGGTTGATTCAAAATTCGGCGCTTGTGAATCTATTTTTAACGTTACGAACAATCCCGCGCTTAATCACCAACTTAAAATTACTGCCGGCGTTTTGGAAAGTCAATGTCGCGAACTTATGCAAAAATTTTTTTTAGAGATTAGAGGGTAGGGGGTAGAGTGTAGGGAGCAGGGGGTAAAAATTATTTTTAAAATCTACGTATGAAATATGCTATAATTGGAAAAAATTTTTAGGCGGGGATTAGGCAATGACTGAACACGAACATATTTTGCCGGACGGCACGATTATAAAGCATCAGCATACGCAGACAAAAGCCGTACTAAATCGAATGGCGCGGCTTATCGGTCATCTTGAGGCAATTAAGCGTATGATTGAGGACGGCAGGGACTGTACAGAAGTTTTGATACAACTTTCAGCAGTAGACGCCGCAATTAAAGGCGTCAGCAGAATCATTTTGAAAGATCATATGGAACACTGCATTATTGACGCGATTAACGAAGGTGACAAGCAGGCGATTGAAAATCTTAATAACGCGATTGAACAATTTCTTAAGTAGGACTTCGGTAAAAGCTACTACTCACTACCCACTACTTACTAACTCACTACTTACTAACTCACTACCCACTACTTACTAACTCACTACTTACTAACTCACTACTTACTACTTACTACTCACTAATCTTTATTCGTACGCCACATTGAAAAGAGGTGGTGATGTTTTTTTCTGTCGCTTTTAATAAAGGCAGGACGAAGTGCGGCAGTCAAAGTATTTTCATCAAGGCGACGCGTAAGGTGTCCATTATCTGCAATGGAAATTGTACCTGTCTCTTCACTTACAATTAAAATTAATGCGTCGCATTGTTCGGAAAGACCAATCGCCGCACGGTGACGAGTCCCCAACTCTTTAGGCAAGCCGCGCTTTTCTGTAAGCGGCAACAGGCAACCTGCTGAAATTAATCTTTTGCCGCGAATAATCGCCGCGCCGTCGTGCAATGGCGTATTCGGTATGAAAACATTTAATAAAAATTCGGACGTTATCAGCGCGTCTATTTTTACGCCGCTGTCACCTATGTCATTTAATCCCATTTCGCGTTCGATAACCATTAACGCGCCAGTCTTTGTTGCTGACAATACTTTTGCCGCCGTAACCAATTCTTGGACGACTTTTTTAGCTTCTTCTTCGTCTAAAGTGATTCTGTCTTCAAATAAAAATTTTCCTTCGCCGAGTTTTTCAAGTGTACGACGCAATTCCGGCTGAAAAACAATCGGCAAAACGACAAATGACCATGCCATTACTCTTTCAAAAAGCCAAGATAATAAGTGCAAATGCAATAAGTTGCATAAAAAATTTACGGTAAATAAAACCAGTATGCCTTTGACAAGCGTAACTGCGCGAGTGCCTTCAATCATTCGGTAAAGTTTGTAAATTATTATCGTGACCAAAATAACTTCAAGCACGTCTGAAAAGTTCACCGTAGAAATTAATCCGCGTAACCTTTCGGGCCAATATAAATCTGCTGCCATGAGCATACCCCCTTTAAAATCAAATCGAGTTTTTATTGTAAAAAATTAGAGGCTGTTGGTAAAATTCAAGCTGATAAAAAACTTTTAGTATACTTACTTTCTTTTGGCGCAAAAGAAAGTAACAAAGAAAACATGGCGCGGATGTAGTTCGCTTACTTGGTCGGTAGTTTTAGCTTTTACGTCCGCACGAGGTTACGGTAATTTCGGCGTTATCGTACGCAGCTCAGGTACATCCGCGCCGCCTTTTTTACTTTAGCAATACGCTCTGGAAAAATTTTTGTCGAAAAGTTAAAAAAATTCATCTCCACAAAAGTGGGATGAACTCGAATAACTGAATTGGAAAAAATTTTCTCTCACAAAATTTTTTGCCCTCACTAAAATTTTCAAATTAACGTTTTAAGCTGAAAAAATAAATTATAATTTGTAGATTATCTGTTTTTACGTTCTTCGATAACACTTTGATACATTCTGCGACGCGCAGGTTTAGACGTTAAAGCCTTGTTGAAATCTTCGTCCAATCCCTTGACTTCGCGCGGCTTAGCATCTTCTTCACGTGTAGTGGTAACGGCGGACATTGCCATTGCGTTTTGTTGAGCCTTTTTCTGCAATTCTGCAGAGCAAGCAGGGCAGTATGTGCCGGTCTTTATCATTTGGCCGCAATTCGCGCAGGGGTGTTCAGTTTCAGCTTTTTTATTTGAACTTAATTTGGATGAAATGACTTCCATAGTAAAACGTTTGACAGTGTCTGCAGGCGCTCCCGTTGCCTCTGCCGCCTCTTTTAATGTAGCATCAGGATTGTCTCTGAGATATTCTTTTATCTTATCTTTTGCCTCACGATCTTTGGCGCCGCATTGTGGACAAAGTTTTTCACCGCGTAATGAACTGAAAAGCTTGCCGCATTCTTCGCAGTACGCTAACTTTGCTTGTGAAGTTTTCTTTGGTCTTAACAATTTTCATCACCCTTTTTTAAGTAGTTTACCAAAAGAAAAAAATTTTGTAAAGGAATTTTTAGTAAGTAGTAAGTAGTGAGGTAGTAAGTAGTGGTTAGTAAGTAGTGAGGTAGTGAGTAGTGAGGTAGTGAGTAGTGAGGTAGTGAGGTAGTAAGTAGTATCTGCTCCCTAATCCCTAATCCCTGCTCCCTGATTAGTGAGTAGCCGGCAGCATCAAGTTATAAAAAAACGCACAATGACGTGCGCTTTTCTTTTCACTAAAGAAAAAATAAATTTAAATTCCGAGCAACTGTTCAAATTCCGATTCACTCAAAACCTTTATGCCGAGTTCATTTGCTTTTGTAAGTTTTGAGCCGGGATCTTCGCCGCAAATAACGTAATCGGTTTTCTTTGATACACTGCCTTTAACAAAGCCGCCGCGTTCCTCAATCAATTTCGCCGCGTCATTGCGTTTGTACTTTGAAAGCGTTCCCGTCAGCACAAAACTTTTACCGCTTATTTCGGAATTGCCTTCAATTTTCGGCGCATCCGATTCAAGAGTTAAGCCCATTTCTTTCAACTCCTCAATCAATTTTTTATTTGATTCGTCGGCAAAAAAGTCCACGATATTTTTAGCCGTGACGCCTCCTATTTCAGGGACGTTTAACAAATCCTCAATAGTAGCGTTTGAAAGTTGCATAATGCCACCAAAATGTCGAATTAAATCTTTCGCGGCGGCATTGCCTACACCGAAAATTCCTAAGCCGGTTAAAAGGCGTTCAGGGGGATTCTTTTTACTTTCTTCAATCGCGGCAAGAATTTTATCTGTATTTTTTTCGCGACCGAAAATTTTTTGGTCAATCAATTCTGCGCGGCGTTCGTGCAGGCGGTAAATATCCGAAATATCGTGTACATAACCTTCAGAAAGAAGTTTCGGTATGGAAGTATCGCCCAAGCCTTTAATGTCCATTGCAGGGCGTCCTACGAAGTTTAAAAGGGCATTTTCAAACTGCGCGGGACAGCTTAAATTGGTACAGCGAAAATCTGCGGCGTCTTCTTCGCGTTCAAGCTTGTGACCGCATACAGGACAGTTTTCAGGGAACTTGAAAGGTACGGCATCGGCAGGACGTTTATCAATATTTACACCGCTTACTTTCGGAATAATTTCACCGGACTTGTAAACCCTTATCGTGTCGCCGATTCTGATATCAAGCTCGTCAATAAAGTCTTGATTATGCAAAGTAGCACGTTCAACGCGCGTACCGTTCAAAATCACCGGCTCAAAAATCGCGGTAGGTGTTACTCTGCCGGTACGTCCAACGCTTAACTCAATGCTTTTTAAAACAGTTTCTTTTTCGTCCGGCGGATATTTATAAGCAACAGACCAACGCGGCACTTTGCTTGTCGCGCCGAGTTCTTCACGCTGGGTAAAATCGTTTACCTTGACAACTGCGCCGTCAATGTCGTAGTCCAAATTTTCACGGTAACTGCCGATTTTTTCAATGGCGCTCCAAACTTCATCGAAGGTACGACAAACGGCGTAATCGTGAATTATTTTAATGCCGTTGCGTTTCATAAATTCGTAAGCGTCGGTGTGGCTTGTAAGTTCAAGACCTTCAACCGCCTGCAGGTTAAAGACGAACATTGAAAGTTTTCTTTCGGCAACAACTCTGCTGTCAAGTTGGCGCAAAGTTCCCGCCGCGCAGTTACGGGGATTTGCAAAAGTCTTTAAACCCAAATGCTCCTGCCTTGCGTTGACCAGTTCAAAATTTTTCTTCGTCATATAGACTTCACCGCGAATTTCAAGGTAACTCGGTGCGTCAACCAATTTTGGAACAACGTCTGAAATTACGCGGACATTTTCGGTAACGTCTTCGCCCTGCGTCACGCCGTCGCCGCGCGTTATCGCCTGTACCAATTCGCCGTTTCTGTAGCGTAAAGCAACGGATAAGCCGTCAATTTTTTCCTCCACTATAAATTCCGGCGCATCAAGTTTTTCCGTCATATCGCGTACAAAATTTTCAACTTCGTCGCGGGAGAAAACGTCCTGCAGTGAAAGCATCGGTACATCGTGCGGTACGAGTTTTCCTGCGGTACGCCGCGCAGTTCCACCTACAATTTGTGTCGGTGAAGTCGGCGTGATAAATTCGGGATATTGCGCCTCAATTTCTTTCAAGCGATTCATAAGTTTATCGAACTCAAAATCGGAAATTTCCGGCGCGTCGTCTTCGTAATATTTTTTGTTATGCTTTTTAATTTCACGGCGAAGTTTGACAAGCTCCGCCTTAATTTCTTCAATACTCATAATGCGTACCCTGTTATATTAATTAAGAATTTATAAGCTAAAGGCTAACAGCTAACGGCTAAAAGCTAAAGGCTAAAAGCTAAAGGCTAAAAGCTAAAAGCTAACCCCTATTCATCTGCTTTTTCAATAGGCGCGGCAACGGCTTTTAACATTTTTTCACCTATAGCAGGATTTGAAAAACTTATTTTCAAGTAGCCGTTTTCAGCCGCAGTAACAGTACCGAGTCCCCATTTCTTATGCTTGACGTTATCGCCGACTTTCCAAGCAATCTTTTGACGTTCGGGAATTTTCGGCGTATAAGTTCTGTCAGCATAAACTGAAACTGCAGGTGTTGCAATTTTTGATTCTACAGATTTTTTTACCGGTGCCAAGTGGTGAGAAATATCGGCGCTTGCATTTTTTTCGGACATACCGGTAATGCATTCGCGCGGAATTTCTTTAATAAAAGAAGAAACTTTAGCAATATACGTCCTGCCGAAATTTTTACGCTCTTCTGCCGCCGTAAGATAAAGTTTTTTCTTGGCGCGTGTCATGGCAACGTAGCAAATGCGCCGCTCTTCTTCAAGCTGATCAGTGTCGGCAATAGAATTTGCATGCGGCAACAATCCTTCTTCCATTCCGGTAATGAAAACTACGGGAAATTCCAAACCTTTGGCGCTGTGAACCGTCATAAGTGAGACGAGTGATTCTTTTTCAGTCACTTCGTCTAAATCTGTCAAAAGTGCCACGTGATTTAAAAAGTTATCCAAAGTAGGATCGTCGTTTGTATTTACAAAATCTGCCGCGCCGTCAACAAATGCACCGAGATTTTCAATGCGTGCAACATTTTCCGGTTTATCGGCGTCTTCGCCTTCTTTCAACATGTTAAGATAGCCGGTTGTTTCCAAAACAGATTTTATAAATTCCGGCAAATCCGTACCGCCGCTTTTCATTTCGCCAAAGCCGGATATCATTGCGGCAAAATCACGAAGACGTTGACGAATACGCGGCGAAAGTTGCGGGACATTTTTCAAATTTTCATCGTGCGCAATTACGTCAAAAATTGACATTTCGTGATGCATGGCATATTCAGTAAGCCGCGCAATGTTTATTGGACCAAAACCGCGACGCGGAACATTAATTATCCTAATCAGGCTTATATTGTCACTATGATTGACGATAAGGCGCAGATAAGCAAGCGTATCTTTAATTTCTTTGCGCTCATAAAATTTCAAGCCTCCTACAATTATGTAGGGGATATCAAGTTGCATAAGCTTTTCTTCAAGTACGCGTGACTGCGCGTTAGTACGATAAAGCAGGGCAATATCTTTGTATTGGAAATTTTCAGAAGAGACAAGACGCCGAATTTCCCTAGCCACAAAAGCTGATTCGGATCTGTCGGACATACAATGAATGAATTGAACTTTTTCACCTTGACTGTTTTCCGTCCAAAGATTTTTTTCAATGCGGTTATTGTTATGACGAATTACGCCATTTGCCGCGTCCAAAATCTCTTTAGTCGAACGGTAATTTTGTTCAAGCAATATAACTTTAGCATTGGGATAATCTTGTTCAAAATTTAAAATGTTACGCATATCGGCGCCGCGCCAACCGTAAATGGACTGATCGGCGTCACCTACAACGCAGATATTTTTATACTTCGCCGCCAACTGCTTTGTCAAAACGTACTGAGCAACATTTGTATCTTGATACTCATCGATTAAAATATACTTCAATCTTTCTTGATATCTTTCCAAAACTTCAGGATGATCGCGGAAAAGTTGCACGGTGACAAAAATTAAATCGTCGAAATCAAGCGCATTGTTTTCAAGCAATTTTCTTTCGTACAGTGAATAAATCGCCAGTACATTTATATCAAAGTTCAATACGTTGTCTGTATGCGTCAAAACGCTTTCACGCATTTGCTCGGAGGTTAACAAAAGATTTTTGGCGGCAGAAATTTTTGATCCGACATTGGCAAATCTTTCTTCGTCAAGTTGCAATTCTTTTATACATTCACGAATCACGGATGCGCTGTCGCCTGCGTCGTAGATTATGTAATTATTTGTGTACTTGCCGGTGACTTCAATTTCACGCCTTAAAAGCCGCGCACAAAATGAATGGAACGTGCTTATCCAAACTTTTTTGGCTCTGTCGCCGATTAATTTTTCTGCGCGGGTCTTCATTTCATTGGCAGCTTTGTTTGTAAAGGTAATTGCCAATATATTCCATGAAGGAACGCCGTGCTCAAGCAGATTAGCGATTCTGTAAGTTAAAACGCGCGTCTTGCCGGAGCCTGCACCTGCCATTACAAGCAAAGGTCCTTCAAGATATTGTACTGCCTCTGCCTGTGCGGGATTTAAATCTTTTAAAAAGTCTTTTTCGGTATGAACTTCTTCCTGTACACTTATTTCTTCCGTAGTCAAAAAGATCACTCCTTGTTTTCAAAGTACATACGATTTCCGTCGTCAAAAGTCAAAAAATCTTCGGCGATATCGGCAATTTTTTTACCATTTAACTCGTCGCCGATTTTTAAAAACAGCATTTCAAGTATTTTATTTTCAGAAATTTTTTGAACCATTGCAACTTTATTTTCACCCAATGCCACGCCTTGCAATATAAATTTTACTTCAGGAACTTTAGGCGGCACAGGAACTTCCGGCGCAGGTTGAATGATTATCACAGGTTCAACCGGCGGCAAAGTTTTTGCTTCCGCCTTGACGGGAACTTCAACTTTAGGCGGCTCTTCTGCTTTCACTTTCGGCGCAGGGGTGGGATTTTTAAAAGGGTCGTAAATATAAATTTCGTCGGCATTGGCGCCGATTACCGCTTTAATATTGCCACTCGACGCATAAACATTTTCATTTGCCGTGACATTTTTGGCAGGTAAATTTACAGCTGATTCAGATTGAGCCGGTGATAAATCTGCGCGATTTTTTGTAATGTCGGCTTGCGAAATTTTTTGCGACTCAAGGTTAATTTCTTCGCCGCGTTCAAAAGAATCAGTCACGGCAAAAATTATCGCGGCAAAAAGTGCAAATATCAAAATACCGAAACGTAATTTATTTTCCCGTATCTCATCAAGTTGCTCTTTTAAAAAATCCTTCATTTTTATACAAGCTAATCCCTGTTC
>CAJOKY010000028.1 GCA_905235425.1 uncultured Selenomonadaceae bacterium | reverse complement strand
TTCTCGGCATTCAGGTAAACACCAACGTTGAATTTTACGAAAAGAAATACTTGGAAGTCAACGGTATAGCAATTATAATCGGCTTAACCGGTACGCCGAGCGGCAGAGCAATAGTTTATATGTCCGGCGACACCATGAAAACATTTGCCGAAAAAATGTTAAATGAAAAAATTGAGGACGAAGAAGACGCACACGAAGCAGCAGAAGAGGCGGCAAACATTTTTGTAGGTCACAGCGTTTCCTCAATTAATGGAATTTTTACAAATAAAGAAATGAGAATTACACCGCCTGGAACATTTTTTGGATCCGGCGTCAAAATGACAACTCAAAAATTGGTTACATTTAAAGTTACTGCCAAGACGGAGTTCGGCGATATCTGCATTAACGTCGGCTTCGCGGAAGGAGATTGATACCATGGATGCAAAACTCGTAAACCCATTTCTCGAAGCATTCGTGGCTGTCATGCCGATGCTCGGTTTTGAACCCCCAAAAAAGAAAAATATGGTTGTCAAAAATAAACATGCCATGAGTCGCGGCGTAGTCGTTATGGTTGGTTTTACCAAACAGTTGCGCGGCAATGTCGTCTACAATATGGAAGATGAAACGGCTAGATTTATCGCCTCAACTATGATGATGGGGATGCCTGTACCGGAATTTGATGCTATGGCGCAAAGTGCGATTAGCGAACTTTCAAATATGCTCTCTGCAAATGCCGCAACTAATCTCACGCAAATGGGTCTTGACGTTGATATTTCTACGCCGAATTTGACGATAGGCGAAGGCTTTTCATTGAAAATAAGTGAAGGTCAATACCTTGTTATTGAGATGGACTTGCAAGGTCACAGCGTCGAAATTGCAATTTCCGTAGACAGAAATTTTTAGCTTAGGGAATTTACCCTGACTTTTATCGTAGACTATAACCAACGGGGCTTGTCCGAATTTTTTTGGGCAGGCTCTGTTGACTGAATAGGCAAAAATTTTTTGAAAGGAACGTGTTAAAGTGAAAGTTATTTTACAGGCAGATGTTAAAAATGTCGGTGCAAAAGGTGACGTTGTAAATGTGGCGGACGGCTACGGCAGAAATTTTCTCCTGCCGCGCAATTTGGCAGTTGAGGCAAGTACGGCAAATTTAAATACTGCGAAGATTAAGGCTGAAAATAAAGCACGTAAAGCACAGCAGGAGGCTGATGAAGCTAAACTTCTCGGTGCACAACTTGAAAAAATAAGTGTACGCATTCCGATAAAACTCGGCAAGGACGGAAAACTTTTCGGCTCTGTAGGCGGCAGTGACATTGCAAAGGCGCTTAAGGAAAATCACGGGCTTAACGTCGATAAGCGCAAAATTTCCATTCAAGAAGAAGTGTCCAGCATCGGCACTTATGAAGCCGTTATCAAACTGCATCCCGAAACTTCAGTAAAAATGAAAGTCGAAGTAGTAGAGAAATAATTTAAAATTAAGAATTTAGAATTTAGAATTAGTAATTAGCATGTAGCTGGGGCGTTTTCAAAAATTTTTACTGTTATAAATTCGATTTATTCAACACGCCCTAACTATTACTAACTACTTACTACTCACTACTTACTACTCACTATATAAAAAGGAAGTAAGTTTTTGTTTAAAACGTTATTCAGCTCGATAAAACAAATTTTCAGCACAAATAAAAATCCCGTTGACATACCGCATGCTGAAAGTGATTTAGACCGCGAAATTAACGCGTTATACGCCATTGTAGTAGAGGTTATAGGTTCAGACCGGCTTGTACTTCAAGCAGGCAAAATGGACGCCCTACGCTACCTGCGCTCTGAAAATCCCGGCGAAAGACTTTTAGCGTTACGTCGCATTTTGGAAGAAAATCCCACTTTAAATTCTGTACCTTCCACCAAGAAGGCTATTCAAGATGAAATTGTAAGATTGTCTGAATTAATGGCGGACATAATAACGCGGCGGCAAATTGAAGATAAAATAGATCGTAAAGTTACCGAAAAGCTTGAAAAGGATCATCAAGAATACGTCAAAGATATTAAGTTACAAATTCTGCGCGAAGAAAAGGCAGAGGATGAATCACCGCACGATGTGAAAAAGCGGGAGCAACTTGAAAAATTGGAAAAAGTTCACCTTACTCAATCGGTTATGGAGCTTTTACGTCCCAAGACACTTGACGAAATTGTAGGGCAGGAACGCGCGGTAAAATCCCTTCGTGCAAAGTTGGCGTCACCTTATCCGCAACATTTAATTTTGTACGGTCCGCCCGGCGTAGGTAAAACTACTGCGGCTCGGCTTGTACTTGAGGCAGTACGCGAACTTGATTCAAGCCCCTTTTCTAAAGACGCGCCGTTTGTCGAAACAGACGGTACAACTTTACGCTGGGATCCGCGCGATATGACTAACCCGCTTTTAGGATCGGTACACGATCCAATTTATCAAGGCGCGCAGAAATCTTTAGCTGACAGCGGCGTACCTGAACCTAAACCCGGTCTTGTCACGGACGCGCACGGCGGCATTTTGTTCATTGACGAAATAGGCGAAATGGATATGATGTTGCAGAATAAACTGCTGAAGGTGCTGGAAGATAAACGCGCCTATTTTGAGTCAGCTTACTATGACCCGACAGATGAAAAAGTTCCTGCCTATGTAAAAATGCTTTTTGAAAACGGTGCGCCTGCAGACTTTGTATTAATCGGCGCCACTACCCGCGATTCGCATTCAATTAACCCCGCATTGCGTTCACGCTGCGCGGAGATTTATTTTGAACCGTTGACACCGGCGCATATTGTTCAAATTGTGAAAAATGCCGCCGAAAAATTAAACGTTGAACTTGATGACGGCATTGCGGAAACTATCAGCGAATATACCATTGAAGGGCGAAAGGCGATTAATATTCTTGCCGACGCGTACAGTCTCGCGCTTGAAGATGACACATTGAAAGATTCTGATAAAGTTAAAATTCTTAAGAAACATATTTATGAAGTCGCGCAGGTCAGCCGCCTGTTTCAATTCGTGACAAAAAAAGCGTCCGACAATGCAACGGTAGGTCACATTTTCGGACTGGGTGTAAGCGGCTTTATAGGTTCTGTCATTGAGATTGAGGCGATAGTTTTTCCTGCCGAAAAGGGAAAAGGTACGATCCGATTCAACGAAACGGCGGGAAGTATGGCGAAAGATTCCGTTTTTAATGCGGCGTCGGTACTGCGTCAAGTCACGGGTAAAGACATTCACGATTACGACGTACACATTAACGTTATAGGCGGCGGAAATATTGACGGTCCCAGCGCAGGTACGGCGATTTTGTCGGCACTTGTCAGCGCGGTTACAGGTAAAAAAATTCGTCAAGACGTTGCAGTTACCGGTGAAATTTCGTTGCAGGGTAAAGTTCGCCCCGTCGGCGGCGTCTTTGAAAAAGCTTACGGTGCTAAGCAGGCGGGTATTAAAACTCTCGTCATACCGAAGGAAAATGCAAAAGACATTCCGAAAGGTCACTTGGGTTTGAATATTTATCCCGTCAATACGGCGGAGGAGGCTTTTCAATATATTTTTGCCAATACGCTTGATTATGAAGAGAAAAAAATTTGCCGATCCTTATAAAAGATTCGGCAAAAGATTCGGCGGCTTAATCAGAGTAACGAACCAACTTCCGGCACAATTTGATAAAAATAAATTATCAAGCCTATAAGTCCCGGTATGCCGAGTACGCCGACAATAAGGCAGTGTATGAAGGTTATTTTCAGCGTGAAAAAGCCGAATAAGTTAAATATATAAAGCATTATCGCTCCCGCAATGCTGTTTTTCAGCACCCAGATAGGTAGCGATAATATTTTTTTTATGACAAAGAGAATTGCGACGCCTATGGCTACTTGAATTAAAATTGCCAATTCCATTTTTATATCAAGTCCTTTCAAATCGAGGTTAAATTTATGATACTTGAATTTTTTAATTTCAGCGGCGGCGGCACGGTCATCAATGTTTTCGCCATTATAATCGGCGGGTTAATCGGACTTTTCGGCGGCAATTTTTTAACAGAAAAAATTCAAAATACTTTACAAATGTCCTGCGCGGTTGCCGTAATTTTTATTGGCGCTGACGGTACGTTAAAAGGCTTTCAAGACGGCGGAACGACACTTTTAATAGCCGGTTTAATCGGCGGCGGGCTTATCGGTGAAATTATCGATATTGACGGCGCCTTTGAAAAATTCGGTATATGGTTGCGAACTCGTTCAGGCAATGACGAAGATACAAAATTTGTTGACGCGTTTGTAACGGCGTCGCTTACCGTTTGCATCGGCGCTATGGCAGTTATCGGCGCGATTAACGATAGGCTACTGCACGACAACACGATTTTAATTGCAAAGGCGTTTCTTGATTTAATAATAATTTTGGTAATGACGGCGAGTCTCGGCAAGGGCTGTATATTTTCGAGTATATCTGTTGGAATTTTTCAAGGAGCAATAACTTTTTGTGCAGGTTTTATTGAACCGTTTATGACAGAAATCGCGTTGAAAAATCTGTCTTTCGTAGGAAACGCGCTGATTTTTTGCGTAGGGATAAATTTAATGTTCGGAAATAAAATTCGCGTTGCCAATTTACTGCCCGCGCTTATCATTGCCGTGCTGTGGAATTTTTAACGCGGGATCTGCTACACCGTTCGCGGCAAAGGCGGCGGCTCTGTCAAGGCAGGTGGCGCACTTACCGCAGGGAATTTCGCCGCGTTCGTAGCAGCTCCACGTCAATTCATACGGCACATTTAATTCAAGACCGATTTTAACAATATCAGCCTTCGTCATACCGAGAAACGGTGCGACGATTTTTATTTTGCCGTAAGTTCCGATATTAACCGCCTCACCTATAGCGCGAATAAAATTTTCACTGCAATCAGCATAAGCATTTACGGCGCTGTCATCTTGGTGAACGCCGATAAAAATTTCAGCATCGGTGCCGTTAAAAATGCCGTCGGTAAAGCTTGCCGCCATAGATAACATTAAACCGTTGCGAAATGGTACATATGTATCGACGCGCAGATTTTTTTTCACCTGTTCGCCGTAACTTGACTTTTCAATATTTTTAGTCGAAGTGTTCATAAGCGCGGAATCGGAATAAGACATAACCTGCGCGGCATCAAATTCATAATGATTAACGCCGTAATACGCGGCTATTTTTTTTGCGCTGTCAAGCTCACGAGCATGACGTTGACCGTAAAAAATTGAAACAGCGACAATATTTTCACGCCCATATTTTTTTACGGCAATGCCGAGACATGTAGCAGAATCAAGCCCGCCGCTTAAAAGTACGGTTGCTTTCATCGTAACCTTCTCCCGAAAAATTTATTTTTTATATAAGGAACAACTACCAAAATTATGACGGCACCTGCCACAAGTACGAAAAAAATCGGCAGAGCGACGAAAAACATAAACGCCGCGAAGGCAAGAAACACTGCGACGGCAATAATTTTTGCCCAAAAACTTCCTCTGAAAAGTCCTCCGATAAGTTTTGAAAGAATATTGAAAAGCATACTGGTGCCGCCGAAATTTACGTAAGTACTTCTGTAGCCGGTGTATTCATCTTCCCTGCGGTCATTGTAACTTTTTCCGTCGGAACTTATGTCAATAGTCACGCCGTTATAAAAATTTTTTTCAGCACTGCTCATTTCTCGGACAGCGTTTTCTTCAACATTATCATAGCCGCAAAAACTGCACCGAGTCGAATTATTTATTTCTTTGCCGCACCGTCGACACTTCATGACCGTCACTTCCTTAAAAATTTTTTTCGTGCTATTTTAGCATAGAAATTACTTTGTCACAATGAAAATTTTTACTTCAAATTCAGTGTATTTATGTTAAAATTAGCTGAAAATAACATTGAAAATTTTTAAGCGTAATAAAAAATTCGGCGATAAAATGAAATAAGATTGATAAAAATTTGGGTGAAAAGCCGGATTCGATTGGAGGAAAAAATTTTATGACAACCATAGTAAGCGCAGCGAATGCGGCGATAAACGGAACGTCGGATGCCGATTGGATAAGCTCAAGCGGCAACGGTGTATCAATTTCCGCATTGGGTGGCAATGATTATGTGGCAAGTCGCGGATCAGGCGGTTTTATTTACGGCGGCAATGACAACGACACACTGGTATTTTTGCCTTCGAGCGGCGGCGCTACGACAAGCGGCGGCGGTAGAGGCGGTGCTCAAAGCGGTGAAGCTACAATACGCGGCAACGCGGGCAATGACGATATCACTATTATTCACGATTCAGCCGTTGTTTACGGCGATGTCGGCGATGATTATATTACGGTAAAGCTTTACAACAATGCCAGTGACGCCGTATTTTCGATTAACCATCTGACATTGACGGGCGGCGACGGTCGCGACACTTTTTCTTTCAATACGTCATTGACTTCTGAACTTGAAGAACTTTCTACCGTTACCGGTTACAGAATTGAAGCACTTATAACTGATTTTTCTTCCACTGCTCATCTCTGCTTTGACGAAGGAACGGGATATTTTATCTATTCAATTTTAACCGATCCGCAGGGAAATTATACCGATATCGTTTTAACAGGTGACTCGGAAAAATTGAGAGTGACTTTGCAAGGCGTGACAAATATTGATGACGTTGTTTATGCTACCGCCGTGAGATTTGTTGATGACAGTTTGCAAACGTCGTATTTAGGCGAAGTCATTTCAAATTACACAAACGATATGTCGGCACTTCCCGCAGGCATAGGCTACGATAACTATAACGTCTATGTTTCAGACCAATACACGCGTAATGTTTGGCTTATGGGTACGGACGAAATAAATCATACTACGACGTACAGAAATATTTCAGCCAAAACGCTGGATGCACGAAATTCAACGCGTAAAAGGACGTTGGTAGGAAATCTGCGCGATAATGTCATTTATGCAGGCTCAAGCGGCGATTCAATTTGGGGCGGTAGCGGCAACAACGATACAATGTACGGCGGTAACGGCAGAGATATGTTTTGGTACGGCATGACTGACGGTGTAGACTTTATCAGAAATTTTGTATTCGGTTCTGCCGATAATTCCGACGTAATTAATTTTTACAACGGCGGCGTCGAACATGCTTACCGTGATAATAATACCCTTCATATGAGGATGACTACCGGCGAAGAGTTGCTCATACCCACAGAATACAGCGTTGATACGGAAATTCAGTATTCTACGGACGCAACGAATATCAGCCGCGCAAAAATCGGCGACTTCTTCAATTCAAATACTTTGACCTATGATCCGGCAGTAAATCTCTTTATGGGCGGTTCACCCGACAACACTTTGAAAGTTGCCGATTCACGAAAAAATATGATTTGGCTTGACGGCAGTTACGGTCAAAGTTATTACGAGATAACGAATATTGACGCGTCCGAATCAACCGGCGACAATCAGCTTGCCGGTGCAAATGACAGCAATATAAAAATTGTAGGCGGCGCAGGAAATTCATCACTTTGGGGCGGTAACGGGGCATATTCAAACGATACATTAATCGGAGGCACCGGCGCTGAAACTTTCTTTTTCGGTAAGTACGAAGGCAACGATTTAATTATCGGTGCTGCGGATAACGATACCATTAACCTTTTCAATATCGCCCTTTCTGACATTACTGTAGCTGAATCAGTAAAAGGTGGCGGTATTAAAATGGAATTTGTCGGCGGCGAATACAGCTTGAATTTAGAAAGCGTTTCAGGTTCGCCGACTTTTGCCTTAGCTGACGGCGGAAATTGGATTTACGATAAAAAAGAGTGGGTTCAAAAATAATGCTTGCAAAATTTAAGCTTTTGTGATAGACTTTTCTGCATTCGGAGGAGTGTCCGAGCGGTTGAAGGTGCTTGACTCGAAATCAAGTGTAGTTTAACAGCTACCGTGGGTTCGAATCCCACCCCCTCCGCCATTTTTTTTTGCAATTAATCAATCGACATATAAATAAAAAAATTCCCGCCGTATTGTTACGACGGGTTTTTTACTATTCACTACTCACTACTAACTATTCACTACTGACTACTCATTACTGACTACTGACTACTTACTATTTAGCATATAGACGTGCTACTTGGTACATTTCTTCGCTTACAGTTTTGGCGTTAATAGGTTGCCACTCAACCTCATAGTCAACATAGCCGAGACCTTCAATAACTTTTTTATCTTTATCATAGAAAATCACGTCCGTTGCAGATGAATAAGTCTTCTCGCCGACCTTTCTGAAATGTATTTTTTCAATGATCATCGTTACCGTATCAAGACCGGGCGCATTTTCTATTTGCGTGCGATAAAAGTCTACCAATTCTTTTTTCCCTTTATCGCTAAAAATTACTGTGAATGTCGCATGGAAAATTAATTCATCGTCGGAATTTTTATCAATAATAACATTCGTTGGATCCACGTACCATACATTGCCGATGTCGTCTGTCGTCACTTCGATACCATCTTCTTCAAGATCTCCAGCCAACACCATAGCAGAAAAAATTATGCATACTGCAAAGGTAAGCGCCATAAAAATCTTTTTCATAAATATCGCCCTCCCATCTTAAATTAAAACATAAAATTTACTTTCGGAAAATTCAACTGGAAGCTTAAATTTCCTGCGCTAACTCACCTAAACCACGAGCGCGTTTTTTCTGCGGCGACGGTAGTAGGCGGGGTATGTCCCGAAAGTAAAACGGTATCGTTCGGCAAGGCAAAAATTTTTGTCTTGATATTTTTAAACAAAGTCACTTCATCGCCGCCCGGAAGATCTACACGTCCATAACTGCCTAAAAAAATCGAATCGCCGACAAATGCCACGCCGTCTTTTTCAGCGTAGTAAATCGCGCCGTCCGTCGTATGTCCTGCAACAGAAATTAATGTTACCTTGAAATCGGGATTGGCGCTTAAACTAATTTCTGCGCCGTCATCAAGGTATGTCACGTCGTTCAGCGTAACATTTAAGCCGAAATGCGAAGATAAATTCCAGTCAGCATTTTCAGCATTTTCCGCGTAAATCTTGCCGTTTTTCTGCATTACAACGGGGATATTTAATTTTTCGCGAATCGCATTAACAGCACCGATATGATCAAAATGCCCGTGCGTAATAAGTATTTTTTCAAGGGTAAAATTTTTTTCGGCGATTATTTGTAAAAGCTTTTCGGACTCCGCACCCGGATCAATTAAAAAGCCGTGCCTCGTTTCGTCATCAATGTAAAAATAAGCATTTACGTCAGCCAGCCTTTCTTCCAATTCCACTTGAAGAATCATTTTTGCACCTGCCTTTCAAAATTTGCACCCGTAAGCGCCACAAGTCATACCTTCCAAATTTTTATAGTCTCTTCGTTCAATGCCTGTTCCAAAGCCTGTTTTATAACGTCTGTAGGTTGAGCGCCGGAAAGAGCATATTTTTCATTAATGACAAAGTAAGGTACGCCGTGAATGCCGTAACTTGCCGCCTGCATTTCATCTGCGCGAACTTCATCAGCATACTTGTCACTGCTTAAAACGTCGTCAACTTCTTTTTCATCAAGCCCGCACTCAAGCGCAATTTTTTTCAGTACGTCGTGATTGGCAAGTACAAGATTTTTTGTAAAGTACGCGTCAAAAAATTTCGTGATAATTTCATTGTGACCGCGTTCCTGAGCCAACTTTGTAACACGCAATGAATCAAAAGTATTCGTGTAAAGCGTTGAGGAGTACTTAAAATCTATGCCTTCAGCCCTGCCCATACGTGAAATGTTTTCGATATTTTCGGCGGCATCATCTACACTTAAGCCGTACTTTTTCGCAAAACGATCTACCGTCGTACCTGTAACTTCACCGATATAACAAAACGGGCAAGCATAATCTGACCAAATTTCTACTTTCATTGCAATGCCTCCGTCTATGAATTAACTTTTACTACTCACTACCAACTACTTACTACTCACTACCTACTACTTACTATAAAGCATTGGATAAAAATTTAAAAACCGTGTCGAAGTAAACGGCGGAATTATTTCTTTTAGCGTTGGCATGTCCTGCACCTGCTACAGTGAACTTTTCTTTTTCAGCAGTTGCCGCGTCAAAAAGTCTGTTCATCATTTCGTAGGGTACAAGCTTATCCGCGTCGCCGTGTATGAACAAAATCGGTACGGAAATTTTATCGACGCTTTTAAGCGGCGCGGCGTCCGAAATGGCAACGCCTGTTTTTATTTTACTGACAATGTCAACTATCGGCATGATTGGAAATTCCGGCAAGCCGAAAATTTTATCAAGCTGCGCGGTGAACATTTCATAAGCGCTTGTGTAGCCGCAATCTTCAACTATCGCCGCCAAATGCGGAGGATTTAAAGCCGCTGTCATCATAGCCGTAGCCGCGCCCATTGATACGCCGTGCAGAATAATTTTAGCCTGCGGGTCTGTCTCAACAATTTTTTCTGCCCAAAGTACAACGTCTTGACTTTCCAACGCGCCCATTGTCAAATAAACGCCTTCACTCTTACCGCAACCGCGTAAATCCGGCGTTATGACGTTCCAGCCGCGTTTTAAATACTCTTCCGCGTAATCATTGGCAAAAGTTTGATCGCGTCCATAACCGTGAATCAAAATAGCCCATTCGTGACTTTCCCGCGCAGGTTTATAGTACGTTGCATTTAATTTAAAGCCGTCGGCAGAAGTTATCGTCCAATTTTCGGCAGGGAAATTCGGCGTAGGCGGGGCTTTTAAATTTGGGTCTGCGATATTTGCAGTGGCAGGCGGCGGCGCTTTAAGTGCGAAATTTACAAAATAATCTCCGACAAAGTAGCCGACTCCTATTAAAATTATCAGCAGTACCGAAATTGCGATTAAAACTTTTCGCAAAAAATTTTACCCCCTTAACAAAAAAACTCCCGTGCAAGGAGTTTGTTAATTTTCAGAAATGGTTTAAAAAAAATGGTCGGGATGACAGGACTTGAACCTGCGACCTCATCGTCCCGAACGATGCGCGCTACCAAACTGTGCTACATCCCGATTAGTTTATCTGGTATTATCAAGCGGGTAAAAGTATATCACCAATATTGGCAGGTGTCAAGCGGGGGGGAGAAGGTAGATTGTAGAGGGTAGATGGTAGCTGTTAGCTGTTAGCTATTAGCTGTTAGCGGTTAGGTTTTAGGAAAACTGCTCCCTGCTCCCTAATCCCTGATCCCTGATTAGCTGTTAGCTGTTAGCTATTAGCTGTTAGCAACTGCTCCCTGCTCCCTAATCCCTGCTCCCTACTTACTATTTATCAAATTTTTCAAGTGACACCAATGTAGGACGCGTGACGCTGTACACATCGCGCAGAATCCGTATCCTTGACATAAGCTGTTCAACTTGATTCGCACTTTGCACATCAACGCCCAATTTTATTGTCGACGTATCGTCATTGTCATTTGGCGTAGCGTGAACCGAGCGAATATTTAATTTCATTGTTGAAGGAATTGCCAAAATTTCCGTAAGCACGCCGCTTTTATTCGCGCAGATAATTTCAAGTTCGACGTTGTAATTTGTCTCGATATTTTTTTCCCAGCTGACTTCAATACTGCGATCCATTAAAGCGTTTACAATGTTTGGACAGTCTACGCGATGCACCGAGACGCCGTTGCCGCGTGTCACGTAGCCGAAAATTTTATCGCCGGGTATAGGACAGCAACACTTTGCCAGCCGCACGAAAAAGCCGCGTTGACCTTCAACCAATATGCCTTCGTCGCTTTTTTTATTGTCTTCACGCGCAGTGACATTTACTTCCTTTAAAATCTTTTTAACATCCGTCGCTTTCTTGACACTGTCTTTTTCGTAAATCTCAATAAGTTTTGTCGTGACACCGCGCAGAGTAATTCCGCCGTAACCCAACGCGGCAAACATATCGTCGGCAGTTTGAAAGTTTAATTTTACTGCAGTTTCCTCAAGCAACTTTTCACGCATTAAATCTTTTACGTGATAATTAAGCCGCCGCAATTCAGCCTCAACCTGCTCTTTACCGTGTTCAATGTTTTCAGGACGATTTTCACGGCGAAACCATGAGCGAATCTTACTGCGCGTGTCACTTGACGCCACGATATTAATCCAGTCGCGGCTTGGACCGTGATTTGAGCGATTAGTCATAATCTCTACAGAATCGCCGTTTTTCAGCGTGTAATCAAGCGGTACAAGCTTACCGTTGACTTTCGCGCCTATGCAGTGGTGCCCAACTTCTGTATGGACGCGGTAGGCAAAATCTATTGGATTTGAACCCTTCGGCAATGAAAGAATATCACCGGTAGGAGTGAATACAAAAACTTCGTCGCTGAAAATGTCGACTTTTAACGCCTCAAAATATTCTTTAGGATCTTTAAATTCCTTCTGCATTTGAACCATTTGACCGAGCCACGACATTTGCTGATCACTTTTTTTGGACGCGGTGGAATTTTTGCCTGCCTCTTTGTACTTCCAATGAGCCGCGATGCCGTATTCGGAAATTTGGTGCATTGCATAGGTACGAATCTGAATTTCAAGAGGATATCCCAGCGCCATAACGGTAGTGTGCAATGATCGGTAGCCGTTGCTTTTCGGTACGGCAATGTAATCTTTAAATCTGCCGGTTATCGGTTTCCAATGCGAATGAATCACGCCTAAAACGTTGTAGCACTCTTTCACGGTATCAACCAAAATTCTAACGGCGGAAAGGTCGTAAATTTCGCCGATATCCTTATTATCGCGCATCATTTTCTTGTAAATGCTGTAAAAATGTTTCGCCCTGCCGCTGACTGCCGCCTTTATATCTAAATCGTCGAAAACTTCTTCAATCTGCCGAACTACCTCACTTATGTAAATTTGACGTTCCTTGCGTTTCTGCTTGACGTTTTCAACCATTTCATAATAAATGTCCGGCTCAAGGTAACGAAAACTTAAATCTTCCAGTTCCCACTTGATATTGGATATACCCAAACGATTGGCAAGCGGCGCGTAGAGTTCAATGGTTTCACGGGCGATGCGTTTACGTTTATCCTCACGCATAAATTTCAGCGTTCGCATATTATGAAGGCGGTCGGCAAGCTTTATGATTATTACGCGAATATCCTGCGCGGTGGCAAGAATCATTTTGCGGTACGTCTCAAGCTGTCTTTCCTCCTTTGACTTAAACTTAATCATGCCGAGTTTTGTCACGCCGTCAATTAAAAGCGCTATTTCTTCGCCAAACATATCGCGTATTTCATCAAGCGTGAACAGTGTATCTTCCACAACGTCATGAAGTAGAGCAGCGCAAATTACGGCGTCGTCCATTTGCATTTCGGTCAAAATTTCTGCAACACTTAGGGGATGGTGAATATATTCTTCACCGGAAATACGCGTCTGTCCTCTGTGTCCTTCTTCAGCAACAAGATAGGCGCGATCTATCCTGTCAAAATCCGCGTTCGGCAAGTATACTTTAACTGCCGCTTTTATTAACTCTATAGTTGCCGGTTTTCTTTCTTTATCGTTCACGAATCCACGCCTACCTTTCTTGAAAGTAGCTTTTAGCTTTTAGCTGTTAGCCGTTAGCGGTTAGCTTTTAATTTTTTAAGCTTAAATCAATGTCTTTGCGGCTTATACGTCGATAAATTTTATAATCTTTTACACTGTCGTCAATCATTATCCATGTACCGGCAACGGCGTTTAAAAATCTGTCAGTGCGTGCATCTTCAACTACGGCGACAATTTTTTCATTCGGCGGCAAATCATTCGTCGTCATCATAGGCATTACGTTTAAGCTTGTCCACGTCATTTTCTGCGGCTGTATTTGATACATTTTTTCAGGGCGTTCAATCCATGTAACTTCCAAGCCGGAATAAAATACCAGCGACGTTGAATAGTGTCTGCCGAAAATTACAACGCGCGTATCTTCATCGACGTTGGGAATTAATCTGCGCGAAAGTTCTTTGCCGGAGTGATCGTTGCAAATTGGAATTGCCAAAAACGTCGAGACAGTCAATATTATCACCGTAACCGCCGCCATTCGCATAAACATTTTTTCATGCTGTACAAAAAATCTTGCAAACATTATCGCTATCGGCATCATATAAGGCAGGGTATATGTCACGTAATTTGTGGCGAAAGATTGAAAGACTATCGGCACGGTTAAGCCCCATATCAGCAAAAATTTTTCCGTCATACCGATTGAAGGACGTCTGCCGTTTACAAAAAAATCTTTTGCCAATCCGTACAATACCGGTAAATTCCAAGGAAGAAATCCCGCCAAAAAAATTATCGTGTAATAATACCATACGTCGAATTTTGGATGCTCGGAGACAGTAGCACGCAAAAAATTATGGACACCGATAAAATTATCAAAAAAAGGTTGACCGTGTATTATGTACATTGGCAGATACCAAATTGCAGCGATACCGAAACACAGCGGCAAGCCCTTTTTCAAATTCATTTTCAGAATATGTGAAAGGTTACCTTCTGTCAGCAGGAAAATAAAAATTATAAGACCGGGCAGACAAAACGCTATCGGACCTTTCGTAAGCATACCTATACCTGCCGCCGCGTAGGAGATATAGTAATAATTCGGTTTATCCTGCGTGTAGCCGAAATAGAAGCTTATCAGCGTTACGGAAATTGCACAGAATAACGTCATATCCGTAATTATAGCATGTGACAAATACCAATATTCGGGGGTGACGGCAAGGATTATCGCCGCGAAAAATCCTACCTTGTTGCCGTAGAGTTTGTTGCCGAAATAGTACGTGATAAATACGCCGAGTGTCGCGAAACACGCAGGGAAAAACCTTGACGCAAATTCATTGACGCCGAAAATTGAGTACGCCAAAATCAATTCCCAATAAAAAAATATCGGCTTGTCGTACCAATAATTTCCGTAAATACGCGGCGAAAAATAATCTCGCGCCTGCAGCATTTCTTTTGCTGTCAGCGTGTAGCATGATTCTGTAGGGTCGGTTACGGGTAACCACCAGCTGCCTAAAAAAAATAATACTGCGCAAAGTGTAAGTAATATTGGATATGGGTTGACTTTTTCCATTTAAATTTCCTCGTAATAATAGGGAACAGGGATTAGGGATTAGGGATCAGGGATCAGGGAGTAGGGATTAAAAAACTACTCACTACTCACTACTTACTACTCACTAATCAGGGAACAGGGATTAGGGATTAGTCTAGAACCTACCCTCTACCTCCTACCCTCTACCCCCTAACACCTAACCTAAATATGCGTGAATCTTCCAAATTACGCTTAGGACCTGCCGGTAAGTCGAAGGTTTTACTTTCTTCGTCCACGCGCAGAAGTCCAATTTCTTGAAAAATTTCCAGCGCCGTTAAAATCGTGTACATTGGAAAATCCTTTTTCATTACGGTGTTAAATTTTTCGGTTATAAGTTTAATATCGAAAGAATTTGTCTTGCCGCGTAATTTCAGCAAAAATTTATAAACGGCGCCGAGTTGTTCGCGTGTAGGAAAATTATTTTCATCGGCAACCGGATCAATATTCGACACAAAACATTTCACCGAGCGTCTATCCTGCCACTCATCAATGCCGGGATAATACGTCAAATTCACCGGCTCATTGTCAATCAGCGTAGCAAAACGCGCTAAACCAAATGCAACTGCCTTGATATTTTTTGTGTCGCCGTCGGAATCATTGGCAGGAATTTCAAAACTCAAATGCGTACCGTCACTGCCTATGACCTTTGCATTACAGCATTCTACTTGTTGACAAGCCAAAATCGGTGAAGGATTTTCCGTGCCGCATGGTTCAAGCTTTTCAAATTCATCAGCAATAGCCATTGTCAAGTTAGCAGGGTGAAAAAGCGCGTCAACTCTAATCGTCGGTATGAAATCTTTGTCTGTCAAATGTTGGTGTGAATATTCTTCAAAACGCCTTTTAAATTCCGGTATAAGCTTTGTCGGTATGGAAAAACCCGCCGCCTGCGAATGTCCGCCGTAATTGTCAAAAAGATCCGCCATAGTGTCAAGCGCGTCTTTCATATGAAAAGCGGGGATACTGCGACATGAGCCGCGTGAAATAGTTGAACCATGCGTAATGACGACTGACGGCAGATTGTATTTTTCAGCCAACTTGGACGCCGTCAAGCCGATAATACCCGCGTTCCAGCCGTCGCCTGAAATTACCGCAGACCAAATATTTCCGCCTGACTCTTCGCGCATATTTTTAAATTTCTCGTCCACGTCCATAAAAATTTTTTTTTCAAGCTGTTTACGCGTCTTGTTTACTTCATTAATATTTTCGGCAATTTGCAGAGCCTGCGCGAGATCTTCTGTTAAAAGCAGGTTTAAGCCGGTAGCGGCAGATTCAAGGCGACCTATTGAATTTAAACGCGGCGCAATTTGAAAGGCAACATTTTCTGATGAAATTTTCTTTTCATCAAAGCCGGAAACTTTTACCAATGCACGAAGTCCCACGCAATTCGACGAACTCATTTCAAGCAAGCCGTGACGCACGATTTTTCGACTTTCGCCTTTCAGCGGCACCAAGTCGGCAACCGTAGCAAGCGCGGCAAGATCAATGTCTTCAAAGTAGCACTGAATATCCGTACCGTTAAGTTTATTTTCAAGCGCCTGACAAAGTTTAAATGCCACACCTGCGCCGCATAAATTTTTGTCGGGATATTGACACTCCGGCTGATGCGGATCGATTACTGCAACGGCGTCCGTGATTTTTTCAAGCGCCGGTAAATGATGATCCGTTACTATAAATTCCATTTTATCCTTGACGGCAGAAATTTCTTTGGAATTGGAAATGCCGCAGTCTACGGAGATTAAAAGATTTGCGCCGTCACTTGCAATTTGTTGCAACGCGGGAATGTTCATACCGTAACCTTCCACTCTGCGCGGAATGTACGTGATAACCTTGCCGCCGAGTTGCCGCAGTTTACGCGTCAAAAGCGCCGTCCCTGCCATACCGTCAACGTCATAATCACCATAAACGCAAATTGTTTCGCCGTCGTCAATCGCCTTAATGATTCTGTCAACAGCCGCATTCATACCGTGCATTAAAAACGGATCAAAAAAATCAACTTCTTCGGGATTTAAAAACTGCCGCGCAGATTCAACGTCGGTAATGTCGCGATTCACCAAAATTTTTGCCGTCAATTCGCTTATTCCCAATGCCTTAACAAGTTTATTGACTTCAACTTTATTTTCTTCTTTAACTAAAAATTTTTTTTGCATAATTCTACCTGATAATTAGCTTAGAGCTAATTTTTAATTCTTAATTCTTAATTCCTCTGAGTGTCAGCCATAACGGTCCCGCGATAAATATTGACGAATAACAGCCGCTCGTAAAGCCTACTATCAGCGCGAAGGCAAAATCTTTCGTGGTTTCGCCGCCGAAGAAAAATAGCGCAAACGTCGTAAACAAGCAGGTAAAGACCGTGTACAATGAACGCGTCAACGTCTGATAAATCGAACGGTTGACCAGTCCCGCCGCGTCACCGCCGCGCCTAAAGTGCAACTTCAAATTTTCGCGTATTCTGTCAAAAATAACTATCGTGTCATTTATCGAATAGCCGACAATGGTTAAAAGCGCCGCCACAAATGACGAATCAACCTGCCTTTGCGTGAAGGAGAAAAACGCCAGCACTATCAATATATCGTGCACAAGCGCGATAACTGCCGCGATGCCGAATTTAAATTCAAATCGGTAGGCAATGTACAAAATTATCAGCACCCACGAAATTACAAGAGCCATAACCGCGTTAAAAATCAATTCACCGCCGATAACCGCACCAACTTTTTCTTCGCGCAGGACTTCATAATTGCCGACGTTGGATTTAAGCGCCGCCATAACATCTTTGCGCTGATTCTCTTCCAAATCAACGGTACGAATCATTACGTTTGTCGACGCGGCAACGTCCGAATTTTCGCCGGAAAGCTGAATGGTACTGCCGTCCAATCCAAAAGGTTTAAGCGCGTCACGAACTTTTGAAATTTCCGTAGCCTGTTCAAATTTCAAATCCATAATCGTGCCGCCGGTAAAATCAATTCCAAAGTTAAAGCCGCGCGTCACCATTGAAATTAAGCCGGGAATTATTACAAGCAGTGAAATTATAAACCAAATTTTAGCGCGTCCGGCAATGTCAAATTTCGGCATTTACTTCACCGCCTTTTCTTTGCTTGCGTCAAACAGTACAAAACCATCCGCGCCGTATGCTGAGGGACTTTCGACCACGCGCGAATTTACCAAAAGTTTCAGCAAAAACTGCGTCAACGTAACTGCCGTGAACATGCTAAGCAGTACGCCGAGACCTAACGTTATCGCAAAACCGCGAATGTTGCCGGTACCGAAGAAAAATAATACTGCCGCCGCGATTATCGTCGTGGTGTTGGAGTCAAAAATTGTCGTAAAGGCGCGTTTAAATCCCATTTCCATTGCAAGGCGAAGTGTTTTGCCGAGTCTAAACTCTTCTTTGAAGTGTTCAAAAATTAAAACGTTCGCGTCAACCGCCATACCGATTGAAAGAATTATTCCCGCGACACCAGGCAATGTTAAAGTTGCGTCGAGGCTTTTCAAAATCAAAAGTAACAGCAATGTGTACGCCATTAAGCTTATGTCGGCGATAAAGCCGCACAGTCTGTAGAAGAGCAACATAAAAATTAAAACCGCCGCAATGCCTACGACAAATGCAAATTCCGATTTATCTTTTGAGTCTTGACCAAGTGAAGGTCCGACGGTACGCGTTTCAATTATGTTGACTTTAACCGGCAGAGCGCCACTGCGTAACAGTACGGCTAAACGCTGCGCCTCTTCTAAATCGCGTTGACCGGAAATTTCTGCGCGACCGCCGAGAATCGGTTCACGTACAACGGGGTCGGTTAAAACTTCGCCGTCAAGCAAAATCGCAATCTGTCTGCCGACATTTTTCAATGTAGCATCTGCAAATTTTTCTTTGCCTTCGTCGCTAAATTCCAAATTTACAACGGCTTGACTGTTTGACTGATTCATTGCCGCCTGCGCGTCTTTCAAATCTGTACCGGTTAAAAGCGTGTTGCCTTCTTCGTCTTTGAACTCAAGCATTGCCGTTTTGCCGATTGTCTCAATAGCCTTGTCGGGGTCTTTAATGCCGGGCAACTCTATAATGACGCGGTGCGAGCCTTCACGCTGAATAATAGGTTCAGTCAAGCCTAATTCGTTTACGCGCTTTTCCATAATGCTTACGACGCGTTGCATGGCGTCTTCGTCAACCTGCGCGATTTCTGTATCTTCCGCCTCAAGTACGACGTGCGTGCCGCCCTGCAAGTCAAGCCCTTGCCTTATGGAATGTGCCAGCGGTCTAATAAATATTACGAATAATGCCACTATCGCAATTAAAGTTATTAGCAGTTTAGCTAACTGATCTTTTCTCACGAAATTTTTTCTCCCTTCAAAATTTATTTTCATATATTTTTCTAGAATATACTACAATATCGAATTTTATACAAGATTTTCAATTTAAGATTTTTAGCGAAAAAAAAGAAGCCGTAGCTCCTCAAAATTTTTTATTAAATATTTTCGCGCAGTTTAGATAAATTTTGCCGTACTGCCGGATTTATGTTTGGTAATTTCCAGCCGATTAGGTACGCGTTGCTTTAACTCTTCGACGTGTGAAATTATTCCTACAAGCCGACCGTCACTCTGTAAATCCACAAGCGTATTAATCGCGTAGTCAAGCGTTTCACTGTCCAACGAGCCGAAACCTTCATCAATGAAAATTGTGTCAAGCTTAATGCCGCCGGCAGTATTTTTAACGACGGCAGAAAGTCCCAATGCAAGTGACAGCGACGCTAAAAATGATTCGCCGCCGGAAAGGGTGGCTACGTCACGGCAAGTAGCTGAATTGGCATCAAAAATTTCAAGATCAAGCCCTGCCAACCTGCCTTTATGCGTCTGCTCCTTGTTACGAAATTGATAACGTCCGCCGCTCATCTTTTCAAGCCGCGTATTCGCCTCACTAATCACGTGCTGAAACATTGAATTTAAATAATAGCGCTGAAATGAAAGTTTGCCGTTAGCCGTCTCGGAAAGTTTTTTCCACATATTACATATATCTTCGGCGCTTTCCAATTCCGCCGCCAAATTTTTCAGTTTCAGTGAAATTCTCTGCAGGTATTTCAAATTTTTATCAAGCGTATCAGCCTCAACCTTTTTGTCGACATAAACTTTCTGCGCGGCGTCCGATAGACTTTTCAGCGCGTCGATATCCGGCTTTTCTTTATCCTTAACCTGCGCGACGGCGTCTGAATAATTTTTATCAGCAGTTTTAAGCGCACCTTCCGAGCGGGATTTTTGATTGCTTGCACTTTGAAAACTTTTTTCAGCGGAATTTATTTCGTCCTGCAGTTTATTTCTTTCAAATTTACGCGCTTTTAAATCTGCAGAAATTATTTCCGGCTCGGTCAAGTAATCGGCGGGAATTTGCGTCTTTTTCTCCTTGACAATGCCGCGCAGATTTTCAGCCGCCTTAGATTTTTCGGTAACATCAGCCGTTACCTTTTCAATTTCGCGATAAAGTTTTTGCGTCATCTCTTCGCCTTTTTTCAAGCGTTCGCGCGAATCTTCCAATTTTGCGGCGGCGGCTTTACTCTCGTCAAGAAATTTCTGCGCGGCGTCAACAGTCAAGGTGTCGACGTACCTTTTCAATGCGTCTTCAATCGCGGTTATTCTGCCGGTAATTTTTGCAGGCGCGGTAGTTGCCATATCTTTTTCAATGCGACGTTTTTCCAAAATATTTTCGACGCGTTCAATTTCGTCATCGGTAGGGATAACCTCTTCACTAACGGCAAGGTGCGGGTGAACTGTTGAGCCGCATACAGGGCAGGGTTCGCCGTCTTTAAGCGTTGCGGCAAGTTTGGCGGCGGTACAAAGTTTTTGCAGAGCAATTAATCTGTCAAGCTTTAATTTGGCGGCGTCAAAATTTTTCTGCGCGACGTTCAACCGATTTTCAGCGGCTTTCAATTCTTTTTTCAAGCTTGCCAATTTATCAAGATACAATTGTTTTTCCTGCGCGTCGGTAAATTTTTGCTTAGCATCATTGTAATTTACGTCAGCGCCCGCAAACTTTTCAACCGCCGCTTTCAATTCTGATAAACGCATTTCATAGCGTTCCTTAGTGTTTTTAGATTGTACCAATTTATTACTTGCATTGAGTTCAGATGTTTCAGCTTCTGCCAATTTTTTCTGCGCATTTTGAAGGTCTTCCACGTTGCCTTGAATTTTTTTCAACTCGCTTATCTCAGTGTCAAGCTTACGAAGTCGCGGTTCATCAGCCTTGACTTGTTCGTAGCGTTCCTGCGCGGCGTCAAAAGTTTTTTCGGCGTCTGTCAATGCAATTTTCGCGTCACTCAGAATTTTGGCGCTTTTATCCAGCTTTTCAAAATCCGCGTACAGTGCTTTACCGTCCGACAAATTTGCGGCGGCAGTGTCAGCTTGACTTTTAAGCCGTGCAATTTCGGCGTTGAAAGTTTTTAAATCGGCGATACATTTTTCAATATGCGCGTCGACAGCATTTTCATCAAAATTTGCAATATCCGATTCAGTTAAACTTCTTGCCTCTTCCAAAAGATTTTTTCTGCGGGTTTCAATGTCCTGAAAATTTAATGCCGCGTCCTTCGCCTTTTCTTTCAGCGCAACTTCAACGGCTTTGTAAAGGTCGGCATTGAAAATCACGTTAAGAATTTCGCCGCGATCGCCGGAATTTGACATAAGAAATTTTCTAAATTCACCCTGCGGCAACAAGACTACCTGCCGAAATTGATTAACGTCGAATTGCAAAAGATTTTTAAAATAATCTTCGTTTTTATCTAAAACTACCTGTTTATCGTTTTCGTAGATTGTGACTGCCGCCTTTTCTTCAACGTAGTTGTCACTGCGCAGACTTTTTCGCCAATATTTGGGACTGCGTATAACGCGATAATTCTTGCCGTTCAGCGCGAAGGTAAAATCAACTTCCGTGCGTGCGCCGACATCAGCCTTTTCAGAGCGCATCATTTCGCCGGTACGCTTTTCGCCGGAACATTTGCCGTATATCGCGTAACATATCGCGTCCAAAATCGTCGTCTTGCCGGAACCCGTCGCGCCGTGTATCAGAAAAAAATTTCTTCCCTGCAACCCCGTTTCAAAATCTATTTCTGTCGGCTTGACGTAAGGTCCAAACGCCTGCATTTTCAATTTCAACGGCTTCATTCAAATGCCACCTCTCTTAATTATCCAATTCCGACCGCGCAGAATATTTTTTAATATTGGTATAAAAATTGTCGCGGTGAATCACAACTTCATCTATAAAATTTTTCGCGTAGTCTGAAAACATTCCCGCCGCGTCGTACAACTTCCAAAAACTTTTCACGCTGTCTTCCAATTCCACGTCGTATTCAATTCTATGTATCAGCCGCGAAAATTCCGCGCGTACCTCCGGCGTATACATTGACTTCAGCAACGCAAGCTCCGGCATTGATCGCGCCGCACGTACAAGCCACAATGCCGCCTCCAAATCGCCGCCAAAATTTTCAAAGCCGCATTCCAACAACCTATCTAAAATTTCAGCAGGAGCTTTTTTTATCTGCGGCAAAAATCTCACGTCCTTGTAAAATGACGCGTACATAAGCCGTTCAAAATCTTTTCGCGTGTACAGCCGTGACACTGTATCGAAAATTTCGCCGCGCATTATTTTTTCTAAAACCTGCCAATGCCGCAGATTTCTAAAACTCGTCAACCATACGCCGGTTTGCTTTATGTACGTTGAAAATCCCGCCGCTATGTCCTGCGCGTTGCC
>CAJOKY010000027.1 GCA_905235425.1 uncultured Selenomonadaceae bacterium | reverse complement strand
GCGGCAAAAAGCGCGCAGGTTACAAGCGTGGCGGCGTTCACTATATTTTTGGCGATATTTATTTATTTGGGAGTGCGGCAACGTGGCAGAAAGTAAAACTGCATTGATGAAGGCGACAGACCTTTTGGCAAGGCAAGAGCAAAGTTCAACGTCTTTAAAACGAAAACTTTTGGCGCGGAATTATGATGAAGAGGAAGTCGACGCGGCGATTGATAAACTGCAAAAGTATCATTACCTTAACGACGAGGAAACTTGTACGCGGCAGTTTGAAAATCTTTATTCTGCAGGAAAGTTGAGCGTCAGACAAATTTATATGAAGTTAATACAAAGGGGATTTGATTCAGTCTTGGTAAAAAAAATAATTCCCGCCGATACATACGAACACGAATTGAACGCGGCGGTTGAGGCATTGGTAAAAAAATTTCCACTTCAAACTTTCGACAATGCTAAGGACGCGTGGAAGTTTAAAAATAAAATGCGTCAACACTTAATGACGCGCGGCTTTTCAGCAGAGATAATCGCGGCGGCGGCAGAAAAATTTTTTGGTATGGATATCGACAGCTAAAAAATTTTGTCGGACGCATAAAAATTTTGTTGATTTTTCAGAAATTATGATTTAAAATTCAAATGGTTATACAGCCGAAAAATTATAAATTTTTTTTGAAAAGCTGACGATACACTTAAAAAAGATAAATTTAAGGATAAATTTTTTTGCTATAATTTCAAGGAGGGAATTACAATGGCAATCAGAATGAGCGGATACTTGCTTAGAGGCGCGGACGGCTTAACCACTATAATGAATAACCACTCGACCGAAATGAGCAAAAGCATGGAGAAAGTTTCGTCGGGTCTTAGAATTAATCACAGCGGCGACGATGCCGCCGGAAAAGCTATCAGTGAAAAAATGCTGTCTCAAATTCGCGGTCTTGATCAAAGTCAGCAAAACACGCAAAATGCAAATTCACTTTTAGGCGTAGCAGAAGCGGCGGTTACGTCGATTGTCGATGTTTTACAGCAAATGAAGGCAAAGGCTCTTCAAGGCGCAGATGACACACTGACTGCTGATGAACGTAAGGCTCTGCAGTACGAAATTCAGCAACTTAGCAGTCAAATTGATGCGTCTTCGCTCGTATCACAAAACGGCAGATACTTGCTTAACGGAAGTTTCGGAAAAATCAATGAAACCTTGCAAGATGTTGACGTGTATGAAATACTTGACGAAAACGAGGAGCCAGTATTGGACGACTACGGTGAAATAATGACCGATACTACAGAAGGCGTTTTAAATTTCAACTCCTTTGACTGGGAAGACAATCAAGCCATGTACTTCCAAGTAGGTCCCGATAAAGGCGACGGCATTTTGGTACATCTCGGCAACATGACTAAAGATTATATCTTAAAAGACGTTACTATTGATGTGTCGACTTCAGAAAATGCAATGAAAACCTACAAAGACCTTGATAAATCCATGTCGCGCGCACTTTTTCAGCAGGTAGAAATTGCTACCGTACAAGAGCGTTTGGATTCTACCATGAGCAATTTGCAAGAAGTCACCGACGATACAACGGCGGCGTTAAGTACAATTCAAGATGCCGATATGGCTAAAGAAATGACAAACTTCGTCAAGCACAACGTACTTATGCAGGCCACTCAAGCTATGATGGCGCAGGCTAATACCACTATGGCTTCTTTCATTGATCTTATGAGGCAATAATTTTTTAAGAAATTTTTGTGGACTTCAATAAAATTATTTTGTAGCTTTAAATAAATTTCGGCGCGTCCTTAGCGACGTGCTTTTTTTGCTGAAAGGAGATTTTTAATTGAACAGTTGGAACGACGGATATTTTACAGAATCAACCTACACTTATGGATACTACAAGGATATCAGTCCGGCGTGGTAAAATTTTTGTCTTTTAGCAAACGGATTCGTACCGCCCGTTGCCGATGAAAACAGTGCGCATTGCGAATTGGGCTACGGTCAAGGCGTTTCAATAAACATTCACGCCGCCGCAACGCTCGGAAAATATTTCGGTACTGATTTTAATCCCTCTCATGCGGCTCATGCCAATGAACTTTGTCAAGCGTCAAAATGCGATGCCAAATTTTTTGATGACAGTTTTGAAGAGATGTTGCACCGTGACGATTTGCCGCAATTCGATTCAATCAGCTTGCACGGCATTTGGACGTGGATAAGTGAAGAAAATCAGGCGCATATTGTGGAATTTGCACGGAAATTTTTAAAGCCCGGCGGCGTTTTCTACAACAGCTATAATTGTTATCCCGGATGGTCGCCCGGCGCACCTCTGCGCGAACTTTTCATTTTGCATGACAAGTACGCACATAAAAGCAGTAAAACTTTTAACCGCGTTGAAGAGGCGCTGAAATTTACCGAAGAGCTTTTTAATAAAAATCCTGCATACTTCCAACGAGTTCCCGACGTTAAAGCTATTTTCGATCGTGCCAAAAAGCTGAGTCATGACTATTTGGCGCATGAATATTTTAATCGCGATTGGATTTGCATGTACTTTTCAGAAGTTGCAGAAATTCTTCAAGACGCCAAATTAGATTTCGCCTGCACGTCTGAAATAATTGAGTCTTTGGAAATGTACAATTTTTCGCAGGCAAATTTGGAATTTATCAACGGCATTGAAAATTCGATTATGCGCGAGCAAGTCAAAGATTATTTTCGTAGCCGCCAATTTCGCAAAGATATTTATGTTCGCGGCGCGCGCAGAATTGCTGAATTTGAACGCGTCGAACGTCTGATGAATATGAATTACGTCTTGATGTCACAAAATAAATTTCCGAAAATTGTGGCTGTACCCGGCGGCAACGTGAATTTCGCTGAAAATGTTGCTGAAAAGGTTCATGAGCATTTGGCATCTGAAAATTTTGCGCCGAAAAATTTTAAATCGTTTCTTGAAAAGAATACTGATATATCGACGGCTACCATTTTGCAGGCAATAGTACTTTTAACGCAAAACGGGAATATTATGCCGTGTCAATCGGAAACGGCAGTTCAACGCGTAAAGACTCAATGCGTCAATCTCAACAAGTACATTTGCAATCGCGCAAAAAATTCGGACGACATACAATTTTTGGCAAGCCCCGTTACCGGCGGCGGTTTTTCATTGACGAAATTTGAAAAAATTTTTCTGTCAGCTGAATATGAAGGTATCACCGGCGTTGACGAACTTGCAAATTACGCATGGAAAATTTTCTCTGCAAGAGGTTTGACGCTGGTTAAAGCCGGTAAAAGTCTTAACGGCGCGGAAGAAAATATCGCCGAGTTTAAAAATTTCGCACAAAATTTTATAGATAATCGCCTGCCGATAATCAAGGCGTTGCAGATAATTTAGGCAACAAAAAAGCGTCCGCGTTATTTGAACACAGACGCCTAAAAATTTTTAAGCCGTTACAATATCTGCAAAATATTTTTTCGCAATTTCAATCTGTTTTGTAACCTGCGCGGTGGAAGTTCCGCCCAATGAATTACGCGAATTTACGCAAGTCTCCGCCTTAATCGCGTCGTAAATATCAGCGTCGAATTTGTCGGAAAAAGTTTTGAACTCGTCAAGCGACAAATCTTTCAGATAAACGCCGCGCTCAATGCAATAATGCACAAGCTTACCTGCCACTTCATGCGCTTGCCGGAACGGCATATTTTTTTTGACAAGATAATCCGCCAAATCCGTAGCGTTGCTGAAATCTTCCTCAACCGCGCGACGCATATTTTCCGCCTTAACCTTCATGCCGGCGATAATCTGCGCGTAAACCTTCAAGCAAAATTTAATCGTGTCAATCGCGTCAAAAAGCCCCTCTTTATCTTCCTGCAAGTCCTTATTGTAGGCAAGCGGCAGAGATTTAACCGTTACCAACATTGCATTAAGGTGACCGATAACACGTCCCGCCTTCCCGCGTACCAATTCCGGCACGTCGGGATTTTTTTTCTGCGGCATCATGGAAGAGCCGGTACAATGCGCGTCGTCCAATTCGACAAAGTTAAATTCGCGACTGCACCATAAAATTGTTTCCTCACTCAAACGCGAAAGGTGAATCATCAAGATTGACGCCGCCGATAAAAATTCCAAAATATAATCCCGGTCACTTACCGCGTCCAAACTGTTCATGTAAACTTCTGAAAAATTTAACTCGGTCTTGACAAATTCGCGGTCAATCGGAAAAGTGGTACCTGCCAACGCACCCGCGCCTAAAGGCATTATGTCAGCACGCTCATAAACGCCGCTGAACCTGTCATAATCGCGTTTAAGCATTTGGAAATATGCCATAAGGTGGTGAGAAAATAAAATCGGCTGTGCGCGTTGCAGGTGCGTATATCCGGGCATGATGACGCTTAAATTTTTTTCTGCCGCGTCAACAAGACTTTTCTGCAACTCCAAAATTAAATCTTGTACTTCCTGCACGGTACGGCGCATGTACAAGTGCATATCCAACGCAACTTGATCGTTTCGACTCCGCGCAGTATGCAAACGTCCTCCCGCCTCGCCTATTAAATCAGTCAACGCCTTTTCAACATTCATGTGAATATCTTCAAGCTCGACGCTGAAATTAAATTTGCCGTCTTCAATCTGCGCCAAAATCTTTTTCAAGCCGTCAATTATCTTCTGCGCGTCGGCATCTGAAATAATTTTGCACTTGGCAAGCATTTTAGCATGGGCGATTGATCCCGCGATATCTTCACGGTAAAGGCGCTTGTCAAAGTTTATCGACGCTTGAAAATCGTTAATCATTTCGTCTGTAGACTTTTCAAAACGCCCTCCCCACAAGCGTGACGTTTTTTCGGCAGAATCGGCATTAAAATTTTGACTCATTTGTTAGGGAACAGGGAACAGGTAGAAGGGAACAGAAATTCTAATCCCTAATCCCTAATTCCTAATCCCTCTTCCCTCCTTTCACCAATGCGCGAACTTTAAGCGGCAGACCGAAAAGATTTATAAAGCCCGTAGCATCCGCCTGATTGTAAACGTCATCATGTTCAAACGTGACAAATTCCTTGCTGTAAAGCGAATTGGGCGATTGTGAACCGGCAGAAATGATATTGCCTTTGTAAAGTTTCAGCTTGACAGTGCCGGTAACGGTTTTCTGCGTCTCGTCAACAAACGCGGCAAGCGCCTCGCGCAGAGGACAGAACCACATTCCGTCGTAAACCAATTCGCCGTACTTAACCGCTACGTGCTGCTTGAAATGGAAAGTTGCACGGTCAAGGCAGAGATATTCCAATTCACGGTGCGCGTAGTAGAGAATTGAACCTGCGGGATTTTCATAAACGCCGCGACTCTTCATGCCGACAAGGCGGTTTTCGCAGATATCGACAATGCCGATGCCGTTACGCGCGCCAATTTCATTAAGCTCGGTGACAAGTTCGACTGAATTTTTCTTGACGCCGTTAATTGCAACGGGAATGCCCTGTTCAAAATCGATTGAAATAATTTCCGGCTGATCGGGCGCGTCTTCCGGCGCTTTTGAAATGAGGAACATGGAATTATTCGGCGCATTGGCAGGGTCTTCAAGGTCTGAACCTTCATGCGAAAGGTGCCAAATGTTTCTGTCCATGCTGTACTTTTTATTTTCGGTTGCAATGGGTATGTTATGCGCCTTCGCGTATTCAATTTCGGATTCACGCGAATCAAGCTCCCATTCACGCCACGGGGCAATGATTTTTAATTCCGGCGCAAGCGCTTTCACCGTGAGTTCAAAGCGTACTTGATCATTGCCTTTACCCGTCGCGCCATGAGCAACCGCCTCTGCACCTTCGGCTATTGCAATTTCGACAAGCTTTTTAGCGATAATGGGACGCGCAAAGGACGTACCGAGTAAATATTTTTCTTCGTAAACTGCATTGGCTTTAAGTGTCGGGAAGATATAATTTTCGATAAAATCTTTGGTAAGGTCTTCAATGAAAACTTTTGACGCGCCGGACTTCAATGCCTTTTCGCGTACAACGTTAAGCTCGTCACCTTGACCGACGTCAGCACAAACCGCTATGACTTCGCAGCCGTAATTTTCTTTGAGCCAAGGAATTATTACCGACGTATCGAGACCGCCGGAGTATGCCAAAACGACTTTTGAAATTTTTTCTTTCGCCATTAAAATATTTCCTCCAATATTACAAGAATTTTTAAACGCATAGATTTTAGCACAAAAAAAAACCGCGTCAACTTTTAGCTGGTAGCAATTAGCTATTAGCTGATAGCGGTTATTAATTCTTACAATGATTTTTAGTTTTAATTTTTATCTTTTTGTGTCGTCAATGCCTGTTCCAATTCCAAGTTCATTTCATCGGTTATATCAACTGATTTGCCGGATTGGGCATCAATTTTTTCTTTTACGCTTTTCGGCAGAGAATCCACAAAAATAATTTGGCTAAGGTCGGTCCACATTGTATATGACCACTTACCTTTTCCTTCGTGATAATATCTGTAACTTATTTTAATAGATTTGAAGTAGTCTTGTCGCTCAGCAATAAACCTATAATATTTGTCAATATTGGAATTTTTAAATCTCTTAAGCGCATCTTTTCTGACTTCTGCAAAGTCCTGCCAAACGTCCCTCCAATCTTTGAATTGAGCAAACCATTCGTTCATTTCATCAGTTATATCAACTAATTTGTCGTCTTTGTTATGGGCATCGATTTTTTCTTTTATGCTTTTCGGCAGAGAATCCACAAAAATAACTTGGCTAATCAACATTGTATCTAAGCACTTACCTTTTCCCTCGTGATAATATCTGTAACTTATTTCAATAAATTTGGAGTAGTCTTGTCGCTCAGCAATAAACCTATAATATTTGTCGGCATTGGAATTTTTAAACCCTTTAAGCGCTTCTGTTCTAATTTCTGCAAATTCTTCCCAAACGTCCTTCCAATCTTTTGATTTGGACGCCAATTCCTGTTCCAGTTCCAATTCCAATTCCACTTCATCGGTTATATCAACTTTAATCTTATCATCTGATTTGCTGTCTAGGACGTCGATTTTTTCTTTTATGCTTTTCGGAAGCAAATCCATAGAAATATCAAGTGGTCTTCCTATCGTTTCCGTAAACCCCTCACCATCTTTCTTGTAATAACACTTGAATTTTATTCTAATATATGTGATAAGTTTGCATTTTGAAAATATATAAGGGATTATAGGAACGAATGAACATATGAGTAATGGGAATGATGGAGGGCGGACGGTAGGGAGTGATTTTTCAGCCAAAATACGGTAATCGCCGGGAATATCTTTGAATTTCTCAAGATATTGTTTTTTCCATGACGCAATTTTTGTCAGAGCTTCTCCCCAACTTGAGCAAGCAACATGAGAAATATAATAATTGGTAGCAATTATACCGAATATCATATACTCATTAACATGCGACAGAAAAAATTGAGGGTCAATTATACTGTCTACCATATCTCAACATCTCCTTTGAAAAATCGTCGGTTAATAAATTTCATCTGTACAAAACATTTTATCAAAGTTATTTTCAAAATTGGTGTTCATTCAGAACACCGGAGGTTTAAATAAAAAATTTTTTTGTAGGATAAAAAAATAGGATATGGGAAATGCTTAACGCATCTCCGAGATCCCATAAACTAAAAATATATTTTCTTAATTTTTAATTTTTAATTCAAAATCACTCCGCCGCCGATAAGTTCATCGCCGTCATAAAAAACTACGGATTGACCGGCAGTAATGGCGCGTTGCGGTTCAAAAAATTTCACGCGCAGATTGTCACCGATATTTTCAACGGTACAATCGGCAACGCGTGGACCGTAGCGAATTTTGGCTTGCAGTGTCACAGGAAAATTTTTCGGCTTGTAAATCCAGTGAACATCTGTAGCCGTCAATTCACTTGAAAAAAGTTCGTCGGACTTGCCGACAGTCACGCGCCTTTTATCAACGTCCAAATTCACGACGTAAAGCGGCGTTTCAGCGGCAATACCCAATCCCTTGCGTTGACCTATGGTATAGTTTGCAACGCCGTTATGGCGACCTAAAATTTTACCTGCCGTGTCTACGATATCGCCCGCCTTTAAAGCGTCGGCATTATCTGCGCGGCTTGCAATAAAATTTTTGTAATCGTTGTTCGGAATAAAACAAATTTCTTGACTGTCGGGCTTATGTGCTACCGGCAAATTTAATTTTTCTGCCAATGCACGCGTTTCAGTTTTGGACAGTTCACCGAGCGGAAAAAGTATTCGCGACAATTTATCGGCGGGTAAATTGTACAAAACGTAGGACTGATCCTTTTTAATGTCGACGCCTTTTTTCAGCTTGTACCTGCCGTCTTCAAAGACAATTCGCGCGTAGTGACCGGTGGCAAGATAATCAGCGCCGATAAATTCTGTGAAGTCAAACAGTTTGCCGAATTTAATTTTTTTGTTGCAACGAACGCAGGGATTGGGCGTGCGTCCGCGCAGATATTCGGCGACAAAGTAGGATTCAATTTCGGTACGAAAAATGTTGCGAAAATCGGCGACAAAATGAACAATCCCTAACTTATCGGCGACCGCCTTAGCGTCTTGAACTTCGCGGGCACTGCAACAACTTCTTTCGTGAAATTCTTCGTCTTCAAGTTGCATAGTCACGCCGACAACTTCAAAACCGCGATAAAGCAAAATTGCCGCAGTCAGGGAACTGTCCACGCCGCCGCTCATTGCAACGGCAACTTTTTTTTTCATAGTTATTATAGTAGTTAGTAGTGAGATAGTGAGTAGTAAGTAGTCTAAAAGCTACCAGCTAATAGCTAATAGCTAACAGCTAACCGCTAATTTATCTCATATTCTCAATGTAGCGTTTCATTTCATCAGCGAATTTTTGCGCACGTGAAAGATTTTGCGTAATTTCTGCAGTAGACGCCTCTTGCTCTTGACTTATTGCGCCGGTACTTTCGATAGTCTTTGAAATTTCTGCTACGGCGTCATTCATTTGATTAAGGGTAAGCTGAATTTTTTCCGTAGCTTCGCGTGACTGTTCAGCGAGTTTACGAACTTCCTCCGCAACGACGGCAAAACCGCGCCCCTGTTCACCGGCTCGCGCCGCCTCAATAGCCGCATTCAAGCCGAGCAAGTTTGTCTGTCCCGCAATGTTAGTGATAAAGTCTATAACTTTTACTGTATCGGCATTTTTTTCTTGCAAAAGTTTTGCCTGTTTAATTGACTCTTGCCCTGCCGTTGCCAAAGTCTTAGCACTTTTCGCCACGCGATCCACTGTTTCATATACGACGCCCATTGCTTTTACAATTTCTTCAATGGACTGCTTAAGGCGTTCGTAAGTTTCTTGCTGTTGATTCACTTCAGCCATAAAAATTCCCCTCCAGAAAATTACTTATTCACTATTTTCAACGCGTCGACAAAAAATCCTTTACACTTACACGTTATAAAAAAATTTATTTATGTTATTGATATTCCGTGCTGATAATGTCATCTTCAAGCGGCTTAATCTTTGTGCGTACAAAATCTTCGTCGTCCTTATCGGACGTAAGCAAAATAAATTTTTTAATTCGCCCTTCGTTGTACAGGAATCTTGCCTCGTCACTGTTGACAATCGGCAAAAGGTCTCCGTTAGTCAAAGTTAATGCAACGTTATTTTTTTCATAAGTTATATTTAGCGCGGAATTATTTTCATTATCAGGATTGTCATTAACAATAAAGGCAATTTCCAGCCCGACTTCATTTTGCAACATAATTTCTGCAACGGCGGCGCCCATTTCGTTAAGTCCGTTAAAAATTGCGGCGGGTTCAATTTCCGCCTTTTTCTTAAGACCAAGCGTCCTTGTAACGTTGCGATTAAATATTTCCTGCTCATTAAAAATTTTGTCAAGAAATGCTTTTTGACTGTCATAAGCGCCTTGAAAATCTTCAAGAATCTCCTTGACTTTATCGGCAATTTTCGGCATATCGTCTTCTGTTTCACCGAATTTAAAATCAGCCGGTATGTTTATGTCAACGTTATTTGAAGCGGCACCGCGTCTGCCTGTTATAACGACACAGCCTAAAATTGCGGCACGGCGCGGCATCATATCTTTTGAGACGTGATCGCTGAAGTCAACGTAAATTTTCGCCTCTGCCAAAAGTTTCGGCGCGTCTTCTGCCTGCGAATCTTGAATTGCCAGCCAATTTGCATTTGGTACAAGTGCGGCAAGTTTTGAGATAAATTTTGCATCTGCCGCCGCGTTGAATACAACGGTATTTTTCTTGTTATCAAAGTCTACTGAATCATGCAACTTGATAAGCGCGGGGCTTACGTAATCGCCAATGGGATAAATTTTTTCATCGGGTACTGCATTGACTTTTAAAAATTGTTTCGCGTATTCGGATTGTGTCCAATGCTCAATATCTGCGTCGAACTTTTGGAAACAGAAAAATTTCGGCATAGGGGAGGTTAAAATTTTGTCAAACTGCGCGACGGTTTTTAAAGCGGTGTCACGGAAAAAATTATCGACGCTAAGCCACCAAGCAACACGGCGAATATTATTAAACGCGTACAAAAATGAAGTCATTGTTTCAGGAACAATCACGACGTTTTTTGAGTTATCCTCCACGTCATATGTATAAGGTACACGAAAATATTTGTAGGCGGGCTGTACCGGTTCATCGGGGTTAAAATTTTCAGTAGCGGGTATATAGACTATGAAGGCATTGACGCCGAGACGTATAAGGCGTGAACAAAGTCTGTGACAAAGTTCAGCCGTGTCAGTTCGTACACCACCCGCGCAGATTACATAAACTTTGCTATCGGGATATAAAAGCATCCAATTCACCACCTTTGTAGGGAACAGGGATTAGGGAACAGGGAACAGTATAATAGCTACAAGCTAATCCCTATCAATATTCATTCGGTTTTTTAATCGGCGTACCGAAAATTAAATTATCCAAAAGTCCGATAAGCTGATTAATTTCCGGCTTTGAAATCTGTCCGCTTGCACCGAGTGATTGACCCTTAAGGCGCATTTCTTCATTTATCAATGACGAGAAGAGTACGAAAGGCACTTCGTGAAGGCGTTCATTTTCACGTACAAGTTTCAAAAGGCGGTGACCGTCCATTTTCGGCATTTCAACATCGGAGACGATAACGCCGACGTGATTTTCTATAGGTCCTTCTTTAGACGCAAGGTTTCTAAGATAATCCCACGCATCTTGACCGTTGCCGAAATCGCGAACGAATCTGTAGCCGCTGTCGTGCAACGTCGTGACAAGCAAGTCACGCAACATTGCCGAATCTTCCGCAACGACAACGTGAACATCGGAGCGCAGTGTTTTAATATCGGCGGCAACTTCTTCAACCGTCGTCAACTTCGCATTAATTTCCGGATTAATTTCCGCAATGATAGTTTCAAAGTCCAAAAGTAAAACTATCCTGTCAGTCATTTTGATAATGCCGACAACGCGGGATTGATCGCCGACTTCCGGCGCAGGTTCCATATCTTTCCACGAAATGCGGTGAATACGTGAAACGTTTTCTACCAAAAAGCCTATGCTGTAGTTATTAATTTCCGTGACGATAATATTTTTAGTCTGTTCGCCGCTTGACATTACGTTAAGGCAACGCGGAAGATTTACAAGGGGAATTGCCTTGCCGCGCAGAGTGAAAAGACCGTCAATGTAGGGGTGTGCTTGCGGCATTGCGGTAACGGGTACGCGCTGAATAACTTCACGAACCTTAGCAACGTTTATGCCGTAATTTACCTTGCCGATGCTAAATTCCACAATCTCAAATTCATTGGTACCTGTTTCAAGGAGAATACCTTTTTTATCGCCGGCAGTTTCAGCCCCCGCACGCGCTTTATCTTTCGCCATAAAACTTTCCTCTTCTTTCAATTAAATTTTCTGATATTATAAGAGAAGGTTATACAAATTTCAAGTTGCAATGTCAAAAACTGTAAGGCTTTAACGCGCAGGCGCAGTAAATAACTTTCCATATAAATCGGCAGGAATTTCATTAAGGTTATCGAAAATGAAAATTTTAGAAAATTCGCATAGGTGATATTTGGTTTATGGAGGTGACATTTTTATTTAAGGATTTATTTAAATTTTATGTTAAAATTTATAGAGTTTACAGAGATTAAAAAATGCTTGGGGGTTGAGGGAATTGATGTTTTTACTTGCGCTGTCGCCGATATTATGGCTGGTAATTGCGCTAAGCGTAATAAAAATGTCGGCGTGGAAAGCTTGCATGATCGCGCTGATAATTTCACTGGCAGTCGGTATGGGCGTATGGCAAATGGAAAGTGTCCGCGCAATGGAATCTGTTTTGGAAGGCGTGGCGCTGGCGTGTTGGCCCATTTTATTGGTTATCGTAGCAGCAATTTTTACTTATAATTTAACTCTCCATACAAAGGCTATGGACACGATTAAAGAAATGTTGACAAGCGTCAGTCACGATAAGCGCGTACTGATTCTGTTAATCGGCTGGGGATTCGGCGGCTTTTTGGAAGGCATGGCAGGTTTCGGTACGGCCATAGCAGTTCCGGCAGGTATGCTCGCAGGTATCGGCATAAATCCCATTTTATCGGTATCAGTCTGCTTAATCGCAAATTCAGTTCCTACGGCTTACGGTTCAATCGGCATTCCGCTTGTCACATTGGCAAATGTCACGGCATTGGATCCCGTGCAACTGGCGACGTTTACTTCACTGCAACTCGGCGTATTAACTTTACTTTGTCCTTGGCTCATGGTTATCGTTACCGGCGGCGGCTTAGGCGCTCTGCGCGGCATGACTATGATTTGTTTAGGCGCAGGTCTTGCATTCTTCATTCCGGAACTGGCACTTTCAATGTTTGTAGGTCCTGAATTGGCAGTAGTAGCAGGAGCTATCTTGACAATGGGTACAATCGTCGTTATTGCGAAAAAATTTCCGATTGACGATCCCGAATATGCAATGACTTCAAAAGCCGGCGCGAAAATTACAACGGCTAAGGCTATTAACGCTTGCTTGCCGTTCATTTTAATTTTCATCTTCCTGCTTTGCACAAGTAAACTCGTACCGCCTATTAATGCCGCGCTGTCAACGATAAAATCCAGCGTACCGATTTATAACGGCGAAGGCGGCGTACCTTATACGTTTATGTGGGTGAATACGCCCGGCGTCTTGATTATGTTGGCGTCATTCATTGCAGGCAGTAAGCAAGGTGCAAGTTTCAGCGAAATGCTCGGTGTGCTCGGCAAGACGATTAACGGCTTGAAATTTACAATGGTCACAATAATTTCTGTTATCGCCACTGCGAAGGTTATGGGGTACAGCGGCATGACGAATCAAATTGCCGATACCGCCGTTGCAGTGACAGGTACTGCCTACCCTGCGATAGGCGCGTTTCTCGGCTCTGTCGGTACGTATATCACCGGCTCGGCAACTTCAAGCTGCGTACTTTTCGGCAAGTTGCAGGTTATCGCCACGCAAGCTATAGGCGCTGATCCGACGGTACAGGCTTGGGTTGCGGCGTCAAATGCTACCGGTGCATGTGCAGGTAAAATGATTTCGCCACTGTCAATCGCGATTGGTTCTGCAGCTATAGGCGTGAAAGGTGCTGACTCTCAACTTTTGGCGTTCGCAGTAAAAATTTATATTCCATTCGTCATATTTATGGGCGCTGTCGTTTATTTCGGTCAAGCGATCATTGGATGAATATTTTCTTTAGATAATGCATCGGCTATGGAAAATTTTTCTGTTACACAAAAACCGCAGATTGACGCGGATTTCCAAAGTGAAAAAATGGTCACTCGTCGGAAAAGTTGTTGAATCTGCGGTTTATTTTTTATTTATTTTTAGGAGAGATCAATTATTTTTTAAAAGGGTCTCTTACGAAGTCGGGAAAAGTTCTGTTAAGAAAATTATCATATTCCTGCGCATTAGGATAATTGGCTTCTAAGTCTCTAAATTCTTCAGTGTGTTTCGCAAGCCGCTGATGCAGACATTCGTGATAGAT
>CAJOKY010000026.1 GCA_905235425.1 uncultured Selenomonadaceae bacterium | reverse complement strand
TTTTACCGTAAAGATTTTTACGTAAAATTAAAACGGTATAATCAACATATCAAAATCGGTAAGCAATTCTTTAATGCTTGCCGTTATTTTTTTGCAACCGTCTTTTACATTGCTTTCAATATTCAGCGGCATAACGGGATCGTGCAGTGACAATCTTAAAAGCGCCCAGCCGTCGGCAAAAATTAATCTGACACCTTCAAAATTCGGCTCTGCAAGTTTAATATTCTTTTCAACTGCGCGATTTTTAAACATCTCCAAAACCTTTTCGCCGTACGCCTTGAAATCTTCCGCCTTAATCTTCAAGCGATATTCCACCGCCTCTGCAGGTTGTTCAAGCTTTTCAATCAGTGCGGCAAGGTTTTGACCCTTCTTTTTAGCCTGCGCGGCGGCAATAAGAAGTTTAACCGCCAAGTACGCGCCGTCGTCAAGGTAGTAGTTTTCACTCAATGCGCCATGTCCTGAAGTCTCAATGGCAAGCGGCGATACCGTACCGGCTTTGTTGAGGCGTATGCATTCATTGATAACGTTTTTGTAACCGCGTTTAAATCTGTGGTGCTTAAGGTGCAATGTACCTTCCAAAAACTTTGTAAGACCGTCTGAAGTCACGGAATCGGTGATAATCGTGCTGTTGGGATAATCCGGCGCAAGCACCGCCGCCATCATTGCAATTAAGGCGTTGCGGTTGACTTCTTCGCCGTCGCTTAAAACCGCGCTCATTCTGTCAACGTCCGTATCAAAAATTAATCCCAAGTCCGCCTTGTTTTCAAGTACGGCTTTTTGAATTGCCGCCATTGCCACTTTATCTTCAGGGTTTGGTATGTGATTAGGAAACATACCGTCGGGATTGAGGAATTGACTGCCGGAAATATTCGCGCCGAGTTTATCCAAAATTTTTGTAGCAAAGAAACCGCCTGCGCCGTTACCCGCGTCAACTACAACATGCATACCTGCAAGCGGCTTGTCACCGAGATTAAGTTTATCGCGAATAATTTTGCAAAGGTGATTCGAGTAAAGTCCGATTAAGTCAAATTTTTTCACGTTGCTTATATCGGCGTCAACTTCTTCAAGTTTCGTCGCGCAGGTTAAAACGTCTTTGATATCAGCTTTTTCAAGCCCGCCGTCTTTCGTGAAAAATTTCATACCGTTGCGATTGAAAGGCAGGTGACTAGCCGTCAGCATAATTGAACCGTCAACCTTCGTATCGTCAAAAATTATTGACATGAACATTGCGGGAGTTGAGGCAAGACCGCAATCCAAAACTTCAACTTCATTTGCAACCAGCGCTTTAATCGTGGCGTCTTTAATCTGCGGCGCTGAAATTCTTGAATCATGTCCTACAGCGATTTTAAGGCGATTTGCGGGCTTTCCGAGTTTTTTGGTAATCCACTGTACAAAACCGCCGGCAATGCGGTTTACAGCCTCTACAGGCAGTGTAACGGGCTCATCTGCAACGCCTTCAACCGCAATTCCGCGAACGTCACTGCCGTTTTGCAATTTCATAATATCTTTGTCAGTAAGCATTGAAAAATTTCACTCCCCGCGAATATTTTTAATAGCCGTTGCAACGTCGGCTGATTCGTAAATTGCCGAACCAGCGACTAAGACATTTGCACCGGCGTCACGTACCAATTTCGACGTTTCAGCATTTATGCCGCCGTCAACTTCAATATCACGTTGCAAATTTTTATCGGCAAGCATTTTTGACAGGCGACGAATTTTATCAAGCATTGACGAAATAAATTTTTGTCCGCCGAAACCCGGATTGACCGTCATTACCAAAATCATATCGACGTATTCAAGAAGTTCCTCAACTGCGGCAAGAGAAGTACTTGGATTAATCGCGATACCCGCCTTGCAACCGAGCGAGTGAATTTGTTGAGTAATGCGGTTGGCATGGCGTGCAACTTCAGCGTGAAAAGTTATGATATCTGCGCCGGCTTTTGCGAAAGATTCAACGTGCGTTTCGGGGTGTTCAGTCATTAAGTGAACGTCGAAAACCGCCTTTGACGTGGGACGAATGCATTTTACTACCGGCGAGCCGAGCGTAATGTTGGGTACAAAAGTTCCGTCCATAACGTCAATGTGAATATATTCAGCGCCGGCGTCCGTGACTTTTTTAATTTCGTCGGCAAGGCGGGCGAAGTCAGCCGACAAAATCGAAGGCGCTATAATTGTTTTCATAATGTGTCCTTTCTTAGTGAGTAGTAAGTAGTGAGTAGTGAGTAGTGAGTAGTAGTTAGTGAGTAGTTTCTACTGTCTACTTCCTACTTTCTACCCTCTACCCTCTACTATCTATTTCTCCAACGCCATGATTTTATCGACGCGGCGAGCATGACGACCGCCGGTAAATTCAGTTGTAACCCAAACGCGGACAATTTCATCTGCAGAACCAAAACCCGTAACTCTGCCGCCCATTGCCAAAACATTTGCGTTATTGTGTTCGCGTGACATACGCGCAGAGTAAACGTCATTGCAAAGCGCACAGCGTATACCGTGAATTTTGTTCGACGCTATGGAAATGCCAATGCCAGTGCCGCAAAGTACAATACCGCGATCCGCCTTGCCGCTTACAACATCCGCGCAGACTTTTTCTGCAATGTCAGGGTAGTCAACCGAATCAGTGCCGAAAGTTCCAACGTCCGTAACTTCGATATCGGGAAATTCTTTGAGTACGTTTTTAACTTCGTCTTTAAGTGCAACAGCACCGTGATCGCTGCCGATTGTAATTTTCATGAAAAAACTTCCTTTCAAATTTAAGAAAAAGCCCGACCTTGCAATACAAAATCGGGCTAGAGAAAAAACTTTTATGGAAAAAAATGTTATTTGTTAGCTACAGATTTAAAAGTTTGCACGACGTTTTCTTTGGTGAAACCAAATTTCTTGAAAAGAAGTCCTGCAGGTGCGGATTCGCCGAAACCTTTCATTGTGACCGTTGCGCCGTCGAGACCGACATAACTGCCCCAACCAAAATTCTTCGCCGCCTCAATGGCAACACGCGCACGAATATTTTTCGGCAGTACGCTTTCCTTGTATTCGTCGCTCTGCTGTTCAAACAGATCCATACAAGGCATTGACACGACGCGGACATTGATATTTTCTTTAGCCAATTCTTCCTGCGCCTCAATCGCCAATGAAACTTCCGAGCCGCTTGCCATTAAAATGCCGTCAATGTTGCCTTTCGCGTCCGAAATGACATAACCGCCTTTCAGCGCGTCTTTGCTTGAACCGGCGAGTTGCGGCAGGTTTTGACGTGTAAGAGCCAACGCCGTAGGAGTGTTTTTGCTTGTAACCGCGCAGTACCAAGCGGCGGCAGTTTCAGTAGCGTCAGCCGGTCTGAATACGTTGATATTCGGCATAGCGCGGAGCATTGCAAGCTGTTCAATAGGTTCATGCGTGGGACCGTCTTCACCTACACCGATTGAATCATGCGTCAAAACGTAGGTAACGGGAAGACCCATTATCGCCGCCAAACGCATCATAGGTTTCATATAATCGCTGAATACAAAGAAAGTGCCGACGAAAGTTTTCAAGCCGCCGTGAAGAGTAATGCCGTTTGCAATAGCGGACATGGCAAGTTCCCTTACGCCGAAATGTAAATTTCTGCCTGCGTAATTCGTCTTGCTGAAATCGCCCATATCCTTCATATAAGTTTTGTTGGAAGGCGCAAGATCAGCACTGCCGCCGATAAGATTAGGCATAATTTTAGCAAGGCGATTAATCATTGTGCCGGACAATGCGCGGGTTGCCTGCGGTTTATCTTCATAAGCCCAGAAGTCGGCATTGTTAAGCAAAGCATCTGCATCGACAGGCGCGTTGTATTCGTCCCAAAGTTTTTTCATATCGGGATACTGCGCGGCGTAATCTGCAAAAAGTTTATTCCAATTATCTTCCGCCGTCTGATTCTTCGCCATATCTTCTTGAATGTGGCTGTAAACTTCGTCAGGTACAAAGAAAGTTTCTTCAGGTTTGGGGTAGTTAAGATTTTGTTTCATCTTTACTACATTATCGACGCCGAGCGGTTCACCATGCGCGGACGCTGAATCTTGTTTGGGACTGCCGAAACCGATATGGGTTTTCACAGTGATAAATGACGGGCGGGTTTTATCAGCCTTAGCCTCTTCAATCGCCTTGCCAATTTCTTCAAGGTTATTGCCGTCTTCAACAGTCAGCGTTTGGAAACCGAATGCCGCCATGCGTGCTTGAACATTTTCAGTAAACGCAATGTCTGTACTGCCTTCAATAGAAATTTTGTTGCTGTCGTAAAGCACGATTAATTTTGACAAGCCGAGTGTACCTGCAAGCGAAAAAGCCTCTGATGAAATACCTTCCATCATGCAGCCGTCGCCGCCAAGTACGAAGGTGTAATGATCCACTACGGGGAAATTGGGCTTATTGAAAATCGCGGCAAGATGCGCCTCTGCAAGCGCCATACCGGTAGCCATAGCCATACCTGCGCCGAGCGGTCCCGTTGTAGCCTCAACGCCGTTTGTCCAGCCGTATTCGGGGTGACCAGGAGTCTTTGAACCGTCTTGACGGAAATTTTTCAAGTCGTCAATCGTCAAGCCGTAGCCGAAAAGGTGCAGAAGTGAATAAAGCATGGCACTGCCGTGACCGCCGGAAAGTACGAAACGGTCGCGGTTAGCCCATTTGGAATTTTTGGGATTGTGCGTCATATAGTGCGCCCAGAGTTCATAAGCCATTGCTGCGGAGCCGAGCGGTAAACCGGGATGACCTGAATTAGCTTTTTGTACGGCGTCCGCACTAAGTGCGCGAATCGCATTTACACAAGTTGTATCAATCTGTTGCAAAATAAATCGCTCCTTTAGTTGAATATATTTGTTAGCGATTAGATTTACTAATCCCTAATCCCTGTTCCCTAATCCCTATTCTGTCAATTCGTACATTGCAATTTCGTCAACTTCGCGATTGGTAGCTACAATATAGTCTTTACCGTCCTTTACGAAATGCATAACATTAGCCGCGCCGCAACCTTCGTCGAGAACCTGCGCGGTATACTCTTTGCCGTCGTGCGTGAAGGCGAGCAGGTAGCGTTTACCCTTGCGATGTCCCAAAATCCAAGTGGGCTTGCCGCAAATTTCGCCGCCAAATATCGCGTGTAAAAATTCCAATTTCTCAGGGTGCGTGTAGGCAAGTTCAAATTTGCCGTCTTTCTTTTCATAAATGTTAATCGTGTCACCATGAAAAGGCGCGATTGTGCAGAGTTCCTCAACGCCGTCATTGTTCAAATCAAGTAACAAGCCGTCACTTGCCGCGTCGGAAGTCAGCTGTTCAATAGTCCATTCGCCGCCTGCAGTTTTGGGCGGGAAGAATTGGAAAACGCCGCCGTCGCAGGATACGATACTGCTTGTTGAGCCGTCTTTTTCAACGTGGCGATAGTAGCCGTGATTTTTCAGCATACCGTCTTTAATCGTCTTCATTTCCAGCTGATGATCAAAGGTATACGTTGACAAATCGTCGGGAAGTTCGGCAACGCAGACTTTGCCGGGAAAACGCCAATCTTCTTTGTATTCGTGATCTGTCTTAAGACAGCAGGCAATGAGATAATTTTTGCCGCCGGCTTGAAGAATGTCAAAGCGGTGTACAAAGGGCAGTTTAACAAGTACGCGGACTTCCCAGTCATCTTTACCCATAGGCGTGACAACTACGATTGACGCATTTTTGCTGTCATTGGGCGAATAAAATTTGCGTGTTGAAAGGAATTGACCGTTACTGCCGGGTACCTGCTGCATTGTCATAATGCCTCCGGGTTCACTCCACAAAACTTCTTCTTGATTGCCGTCCAAATCGTAAAGGCGGCACTGATTGACTTTTTCCGCCGCAACAAGAAAATGATCCTTGCCGTTGTAATGGAGTCTGGTCATTGCGTAACATTTTTCAAGACTGCCGATAACTTTTTTATTTACCTTCACTGCTACCACTCCTTATGAAACAACTTTATCGAAATATCCGCGAATGAATTTATTGGCGCTTTCCAACTCCGCTTTCCAATCTTGCGTGACGCCTTTAACAAACCAAAATTCAGTGACGTACCGGCGAACGCCCAATTCCCATGACGTGCGAATAACTTTTTCAAAATCGACGTGACCTGTACCGTAGGGAATTTCTCGATACTTGCCTGGTACCGTCTCCTTCAAATGAACGGCTACAATATGACCTTTACCGCTGTTCAAATCGTCGGAAACGTCATTTCCATACAGCAACGACGCATTGGTAATGTTGCCGACATCAGGATAAACGCCCAAGTACGGCGAATCTACAAGATTAACATACTTCATAGCTTTGCCGACGGTATCCATAAAAGGCGTTTCCATAGTTTCAAAGCCGAGTTGAACGCCGTCTTTAGCCGCCATTTCCGTAGCAAGTTTAAGATTGGTTAAAAAATCTGCGCGTGTCTGATCGTCGCCTTCTTCGTAGTAAACGTCGTAACCTGCAAGCTGAATCGTGCGAATACCGAGCCGCGCGGCAAGAGTAACCGCCTTCTGCATAATTTCCATACTGCGAACTTGCGTAGCTTTATCGTGACTGCCAAAAGGATATTTGCGGTGACCGCTTAAGCAGATTGAACGGAAAGGCAGGTTTACGGTACGCATTGCGGCGATAATCTCATCAATTTGACCGTCGGTGTAGTCGAGACGCGCCAGTTTATCATCTGTTTCATCAATGCTCATTTCGACGTAGTCAAAGCCGGCATTTTTAGCCGCCTGCAACTTTTCAGCCCACGTCAAATTGCCGGGCATTGCTTTTTCGTACAATCCCAAAAAATATTTTTTCATAGCGCAACACCTCCCAATAATAAGAACTTTTGAATTTTAAATTTTTAATTTTACATTCTTAATTCTTAATTCTCTCAGCCTTGACCGTAGTAGGCATTGGGACCGTGTTTGCGCATGAAATGCTTGTCTTGAATATGTTGAGGCGCGCGAGCAACTTTAGGATTGTTAATTTCGGTGAACGTCGCCATTTTCGCAACTTCTTCCAAAACTACGGAATGATAAACCGCCTGCGCCGCATCTTTACCCCATGTGAAAGGTCCGTGATTCGCGCAGATTACAGCCGGTACATAAACGGGGTTAATTTTGCGTTGCGTGAAAGTCTCTACAATGACGTTGCCGGTATTGAGTTCGTAAGCTTCCTCAATTTCCTCTTTCGTCAAGCTGCGCGTACAGGGAATATCGCCATAAAAATAATCGGCGTGCGTCGTACCATAAGCAGGGATATCACGTCCTGCTTGAGCCCACGATACTGCATGCGGGCTATGAGTATGAACAATTCCGCCGATTTCGGGAAATGCTTTATAAAGAATGCGATGCGTTTCAGTATCGGAAGAGGGCTTAAGTTTACCTTCAACTTTTTTGCCGTCAAGATCGACAACAACCAAATCTTCCGGCGTCAACTCGTCGTATTCGACGCCACTGGGTTTAATGACAAATAAGCCGCTTGCGCGATCAATGCCGCTGACATTACCCCAAGTGTAGGTGATAAGTTTGCGCTTGGGAAGTTCCATATTGGCTTCGTAGACTTTCTTTTTAAGTTCTTCCAGCATTTATAAACTCTCCTGACTCAAAAAACAAAGCAAGCGAGGACGGAGCATTACCGCCCTCGCCGCAAAAGTATTTTACTTCTTATAAAAAGTATTGGTTACTTCCTAAGACAATGGGGAAATTTTATTTCTTGTCGATGATCTTCTCTTGAATCTTTTCAGCCATCTCTTTTTCAGAGAGCAAGTTTTTGAGACCGATAACGGTTGCTTTAACGTCGCCGAAGGTGCCGACCAAAGACTCGGAGCAGAAGACAACGTCGTAGTTGTTGGCATTGGACTTCGCATCGCCTACGTTGGTGTGGTAAATTTCAGCGTCGATATTGAGCTTTTTGAAAGCCTTTTCGAGTTTCATCTTGATGATCTGGGAAGAACCCATTCCGCTACCGCAAGCGGCGATAACCTTCAATTTTGCCATTTAAAAAACTCCCTTCAAAATAAACTTTATATTACTTTAGTCAATGACGACTTCATCGACGGAGACGCCTTGTTTCTTCGCCATTAACTCTTTATAAGCATCAAAATCCTCTGCAATGAGGAAGTAAGTATCCTTGTTCATGCGGTAGATAATCTGCGGAATTGCCAAAAGTCCAATTACAACTATTGCAACGCCGACGACGTGCAGATTGTTCATGATAACGCCGATTGCAGGCCACAAATAATCCCAGTCAGAGCTGCCATGCCAGCCGCCGTACACGCCGGTTAAGAAGTAATGAGCCGCGAACGCGCCGCCCAAAACTTGAATGATGCCGCTGAAGAAAGGAATAATTGTCGCCGCACGAATGCCGCCCAAACGATTGGCATAAACCGCGAACGTCGCATTGTCAAAGAACAAGGGAACAAATCCGCTGATTATCAGAATCGGACTGTTGAAAACTATCAAGCCCAAAATCGCGAGAAGTTGTCCAAATGCGCCGAACAAGAATCCGATTGTAACTGCGTTGGGGTGACCGAAACCGTATACAGCCGCGCAGTCGACAGCCGGCATTGAACCGGGCAGAATCTTTTCCGAAATACCTTGAAATGAATTTGTCAACTCTGAAACGAACATACGAATACCGAGCTGCAGAATTGTCAAATAAACTGCGAAGTACAAGGATTTTTCAAGAATGTAGAATCCGAAATTCTGATTAGGAGCGAATCCCTTATCAATGCTGTGCATCAAGTCAGGTCCCAATACCGTGATTATCGCGCCAAAGAAGAAGAACATAAGCACGCCGGTTGCGACAACGTTTTCATTGAACATTGCCAAAAAGCCCGGCAGTTTTAACGTCTCCAAAGATTTCTTCGGATCGCCGATTTTTCCTGCAATTTTTGAAGTGATCCAAATACCGAACATCTGTTGGTGACCTGTTGCAAAGCCGCCGCCTTCTGAAAGTTTAGCTACCGGCTCAACGGTGAGGTTAGAACCTACCGCCCAATAAGTTCCCAACAAGATACCAAGCATTACTACAACTTGAGGATCTTGCAGTTCAGGGAAACAGAAGAGAACGAGCCATAATGCAGTTGACGATTGCTGAACCATGACGTGACCTGTTATGAATAGCGTGCGAATTTTGGTATACTTGCGGAAGAGAACCAGCAGAATGTTCATTGTAAAAGCAAGCAATAATACCAACATCATCATGGAAAATGAACGTCCCACATTTTCAACCGACATCTGCGCTGCCGCTTGTCCGAAGTACGGATCTATAACCGCCGCCGAAAGTTCAAAACGGTCTTTCAAGCCTACCAATACCGGTCGGAAGTTTCCTACCAAGCCGCCCGATGCAACGCCCAAAATCATGTAACCGACTGTCGCTTTGATAAAACCTGCTATACATTCGTGAATCGGTTTACCGAGAAGTAAGTAACCGATTAATACGATAAATCCAATAAAGAATTGCGGCTTAGTCAGTATGTTGTTTTGGAAAAATCCCCATATATCAAGCAAAAATTCCATAAAATCCTCTCCCTTATTCCGGAATATTAACGGGGAAAATCTCTATTCTTCGATTTTCACGAGCTCTTCCGGCGTATTTGCCTCAAGGATTTTAGCGAATTTTTCTTCGTCCGACATAGTTTCTACGAGCAATGCCAAATTTTGAAGATGAATGTTGTTATCGGTTGATGCCAAAACTACAAAAACGCGAGCATCTTTGTCGGGATCGTCAGGATCAAAATGTACAGGCTCTTCCGTCTTCATAAAGCACATTGCCGTTTCGTTTACGCCAACGCCTTCTTGCGCATGCGGAATGCAAAGATTAGGTGCAATGACAATGTACGGTCCGAGTTCTTCGACCTTTTTAATAATTTCGTCAGGATAAACCGGCTTAATAGCGCCGTCATCAATCAAAGGTTGGCAAGCCGCACGAACAGCGTCACGCCAATCATCAAATCCTTTATGGAAGGAGTATCTCTTTTTTTCAACTAATTCCTTAAGCATTAATTTCCCTCTCTTCTATAACTTTGTATTTTACTGCTACGAAGCTATAACAATTTCTATCCCGTGTTTTTTGAGACTGTCCAAAATTGTTTTATCTGCCTCTTCATCTGTTACGAGTACAATTTGCTTTTCGTACCTGCTACTGCCGTAAGAGTTTTCTCTGTCAACGCGCTTTTGCAATTTGGTATGGTCTGCCAAAACGTAGACTTTATCGCTTTTCGTCCTGCTTATCATTGATTCGTTTATGCCGATTTCAGTCGGAATATCGTATCTGAATTCGCCGTCATCATAAACTGCCGCGCAACCTATAAAAATTTTGTCTACCGTTACGGAAAGGAGATTTCTCATGACATAATCACCTATCATAACGCGATTTCTCATTTCCCCGCCGGTAAGACATACCGTAATGCCTTCTGAGTATTTTTCACCGAGCGCCCAGCCGTTGTTTGTGTAGACGAAAACTTTTTTATTGCTTACATACTTCAGCATATTTAGCGCAATTCTACTGCCGTTAATGAAAAGCGAATCGCCGTCTTCAATGTACCGCGCAGCATACCTTGATATTAAGTCACGCCATTTCATAATATCCTCATTAAACAGAGTAGTTCCGTAGATATTTTCCCACGAAACTACTCCGCCGTGAGTTCGATAAACCAATCGGCGATCTTCCATAAGTTGCAAATCGCGTCGAACAGTCATTTCCGAGACCTTGTAAGTTTGTGCGATATCTCGAATGGTAGCTCCGCCTTTTTCCTTTATCATTTTTAAAATATCTTCTCTACGCTTTTGTACCGATACTTGAGTATTTTTCATGGCATTTTTCCGTTCAATACTATGAAGACATAAATTTTTATATCTTCAACCATACCGCAAATTGTATATGATTTAAATTTTTTAAAAAATTAATGCTATAATTTTCTGTCATTGTAAACCATACTAATTCAATGTGCAAGGAAATATGCCGATTTAAAAGCCTAAAGAAAATTAAAAATTACAGTCGAATTGTCATATATTACAAGCAGGAGCGGAAAGGAATATTTTGCGGATGCTCGAAACAATCCTCAAAACCTCTCTGATGATGATAATAAATTTTATCCTTATCTTGCGGGTAGGTGTACTTGCCGCCGACTTGCCAGAAGAAGGGGTGGAATTTGTATTCGTTTCTGTCTTTCTTGAAGTCATAGAGAAGTTTAATTTCTTCGCAGTCTGCTTGGAAGTTCGTCCAAACGTCCCAGTGAATCGGAATGACAACTTTGCATTTAAGATTTTCAGCCATACGCAGTACGTCAATGGAAGTCATCTTATCCTGCATGCCAATGGGATTTTCGCCGAATGAACCGAATGCAACATCAATGTCGTAGTCTTTGCCGTGTTTTGCAAAATAAATGGAGAAGTGCGAATCGCCGGAATGGTAGATATTTCCGCCTGGAGTCTTCAAAAGATAGTTGACGGCTTTTTCATCCATATCCGTCGGGCATTTCCCCGTTAATTCTTCGCGATCGGGACCTGTCGAATCCGTCGTAACGATACAGGTACGATCGAAACTGTCAAGACAAATAATTTCAATATCTTTAATTTTAAAGCTGTCGCCGGGTTTAACTTCGCGGCAACGCTCTTCCGGTACGCCCCATTTTACCCATGTTTCGATAGATTTTTTAGGTCCAATGAAGGGTACGGGAATTTCTTTACCGTCTTCAATGGTAGTCATACCGCTGTTGATGACGTGAGCCGCCCATTCTGCCGACATATGATCTTGGTGATAGTGCGTTGCAAGTACCGCGTCAACCTGTTTGAAGGCGAAAGGATCAATTACAAAAGGAACATTGCGGAGATTGGGTTGCATGTTGCGACAGCCGCACATATTCGCCATTTGATGACCGACTTTCATTTTGCCGTCGCCGTGCGTACGCTTGCCGTTTCCACACCAAAGATCTATAGTAATGTTGGCTTTGCCGGGAGTTTTAAACCAAATGCCGGTACAACCGAGCCACCACATTGCCACTTGACCTTCCGGTACAACTGCCGACTCAATGTCTTCTACAAGCCATGTACCCCATTCAGGGAACGTGCTCATTATCCATTTTTCACGAGTCATTTCAGAAACTTTACTCATCCAAATTTCCCCTTTCACATAAAATAATCACTCTTATGACACTGTCCGCAACGCCCCTCCTTTATGCGGACAACCTCTTTTGTAAAACAGTGAACCCGTCATTTTGCAACTCTTAAACGGTTTTGTTCACCTAAAAATCACTTCGATTTATTTCAGAAAATTATAAACTGTCTTTCACATAAAGTCAACGTTTTATTTGTGCGTTTTATGTGACTTTCAAAATAATTTTTTCATAAAAATTCGCATTGTCATTAACATTAACTATCATTTTACAGAATATTCCTTTCTTGACTAGGTAAGGTTAAACTGATAAAATTCACGCAATAAATCAGTTATTCGGCAACTCTCGGCAATGTCAAAATCACTTTGAAAATGAATTTAAACGGAGGTGAAATTAAAGCTGTCACAGGGCTGTTAAACGAAAATAATTTTTGTTAATTTTTTGTTTACAGATTGAGTGTAATTTTTTCTGTCAAATATTACGAAAGGAAAAATTTATCGGTATTTGTAGGTTAATCTCCTGCGTTTCAAGGTAGGTTGAGACTAACATAAAACTTACACGTTTCGATTAACATAATTACACGTAGGGACTAACATAAAATTTACAAATACTCGGTAACGGTATCACATCATGTTTAAATATTTTAAAAATATGTTTGCGGCAGTTGCGGTAGTATGCCTGTCGGTATTTTTAACAGGGTGCGGCGCAGGCGGTAATTCTCAAGAGGCGCAGGAACAATTTTTGCATATGGCAACCGGCAATACTTCCGGAACTTATTATCCCATCGGCGGCGCTATCAGCGAGCTTTTGAACAAGGACATTAAGAAAATGCATGCAAGCGTTCAATCTACCAGCGGCTCCATTGCAAACCTTAATCTGCTGAAAGACGGTACTGTTGAGTTTGCCATTGTTCAAAATGATATCGCCAATTACGCTTTAAACGGCACTGAAATGTTTAAAGACGAAAATAAGCATAAATTTGAAACGCTTAGAGGACTTGCCACGCTGTACCCTGAAAGTTGCCAATGTGTAACTTTTGAATCTTCCGGCATTAAGTCAATCGCCGATCTTAAGGGCAAAAAAGTTTCTGTCGGTGCAGAAGGTAGCGGCGTTGAAGCTAATGCGCGTCAAATTCTTGCCGCTTACGGCTTGACTTATGACGATATTCAAACGCAGTACCTTTCTTTCTCCGCAGGTTCAAAGGCATTGAAAGACGGACAGATTGACGCCGCTTTCTTGACTGCAGGTGCTCCTACTGCCGCTGTTCAAGACGTTGCCGCGCAGGCTCCCATTCGCATTCTTGGCATTGACGACGAACATATTAAAGCCCTTGCCGAAAAATATCCATTCTACAAAAAAATCGTTATTCCCAAAGGTACGTACAGCGGTTTAAATGAAGACGTTCAAACTGTATCTGTTATGGCGCTTTTAGTTTGCAATGACAGAATCAATGACGATTTGGGCTATCAAATTACAAAGACGATTTACACGCACCTTGACGATTTGAAGGCGGCTCATTCGGCATTTTCCGGCTTGAACGAAAAGCAGGCTATGGAAGGTATGACCATTGAAATTAACGGCGGAGCTAAAAAATTCTTTGAAGAATACGACAATCCTATAAAATAATTTATGTCTTGAACATAAATTAAACATAAAAAAAGAGTCGCGGGAGAAATTATCCTGCGGCTTTTAGTTTACGTTTAATTGAACATTCCCATCGCCTGTAGAGGCGGGAGTTTTCTCGCTCCGAATCAATAAAAATATTCTAAAATTAACGTCACAATAGTTGCGTTTGTCATAGTCAAATATAAACAAACACATTTGAGAGGATAAACTCTCCGGCGTACTACACACCTCTATCCGATTGTTAAAACTTTCGG
>CAJOKY010000025.1 GCA_905235425.1 uncultured Selenomonadaceae bacterium | reverse complement strand
CGGGTGACTCGTGACGGGTTTAAGAGAAAAGGTGCAAACTGTAAAACAAAGTAAGCGTGTAGACTTCGGTCTTATCGTGTAGAGGCGACGTGGACACGCCTGTAAGAATAAGGGTAGCTTAACTATCAATCTTCTTAAATGGAGATCCAAAAAACTACTGTCTCCCAGAAGCTCGCGACTTCAGTCGTGTGTGGTTCACGGAAGGATATAATATAAAGCTTTCTTGGAATGATGAAGCAAAAGTTAGAGAAATTCTATCTGAAAATGGATGCAAATTTTTATGACGCGGAAAAAGCGACCATGATATTTGGTACAGCTCGATAACAAATAAAAATTTTCCGGTAGACGGAAAAATTAAATCTCGACACATTGAAAATGAATTATGAAACAAAGCGGAATAAAATATCATTTCTAAAAAAAATTTCCGATGAAAAAGTTTGTCGGAGATTTTTTTGTTATAATTAAGAAAAAACTTTAGGAGAAAAAATAATGAACGAACAAAAATATCCCCAATTTGAACGCCTGCACGTCCTGCGAACAGAGGCTCTTTGCAGTATTCGTGACCGCGCCTTTGATATATTTCCACTTTTTATGGAAGATTACGGCGACGGGATTATAAGCGGTTGCCGCCCCGTAACGACGCCTGACACCATTACACTTAGCGAGGGTATAATTTTTTACAATAAATTTTTTTATCTGATTAAAGAGCCGATGTCTGTTGAATACGCGCCGACAGAAGAATATATGATGATGAAATTGATTTTTGAGCCGGAACTTGAGACGGAAAATTTCACTCAGCGCAACGTGAATGTAATTTTAACTCACAATATGAATGTTGCGTCAAATGAACTGGAAATTTGCCGATTCAAATTAAAAAAAGGCGCGGTTCTTCGTACGACGTACACTGATTTTTTTGACAGAGTGACTGAATTTGACACGGTTAATACTGTCAATGTTCCTTACGCGGCAGTAGGCGGGCATACTCTTTCGCCGGAAATTTTGATTGCCTTTGCAAATGAAGCACGCGATTTTGAACTTGCTACGGAAGATTTTAATTTTTGTTTTGCCGCATTGAGTGGCAGTATATTTAGTGCCGCGCAGATTAGTTTGTACATTGAACACCGCTTGAAAACTGAATTGACTGCGCCGACGAATCAGATTTTGTACGATAATTTATCTTTGATTCTGCGCGAAATTAAAAACGGCAGACGTCGCGAAATTTTGGGTACGCGTCGCCGCCGCAGAGAAATTATGCTTGAGTAAAAAAATTTTTTAGGCTATTAATATTTTTGAAATCTGCGCGTACAATATGTGAAAAAAAATTTTGAAAGAATTGAAAGGAAGTAATAAAAATGTCTGAAGAAATCAACAATGAAATTATGAGTGATGACGAACTGAACAACGTTGCAGGCGGTTCTTGGGTAGAATTTACAGCTGATATGCTTGACGCGAAAAAGCGCGGCATTCCCGGATTTGAAAATCTCGACATCTCTAACCTCAACAGCGACCTTATCAAAATGATTGGCGATAGCAATTTGCGTCACCAGTATGTAGATAAAGTCGGTGCAGTCTTCGCGGCGCACGGCATTACAATGGAATACAACGGCAAATTCTTGGAAAATAACACTTACACCTACAAAGGCAAGCAAATTACTCGCGAACAGGCTTGGAATATCATTGACGGCAAATAATTAAAATTTTCATACCTACGATTCGCTTAGATGTAGGAGTTTGTATAAAGAAAAAATCCCTTCGGCAAATGTCGGAGGGACTTTTTAGTTGTCTGTTAAAAAATTTTTTACTCAAGCGAAACTTGTTCTAATACTATGCCGATTGGTTGACGGCGCAGTAAACATTCTGCCGCCTCCAATGATAAAAGCCAAATATCAGCCGCAGGTAGCTTGCAATGTGCAACGCGCTTTTTTTCAAGCTGTTCAGATTTTAAAATCAGTTTAACCGGCTTGCCGAGTATGATTTTAGATTTTTCGCTGACAGCGGCGATTGTCGGCAGGTATGGCAACCAATAAAGCGGCGTCGCGGAAGTTTTGGGATTACGCGCGGCGTAGAGTTGAACGCCCTTGAATTGCAATTCCGGTTCAAGCAGTTTGAAGAGAGATTGTAAATTGTCGTGAATCAAAAATGTAGGCTCGAATAAAAAATCGCACTCAATGAAAAAGCCGCCGTAACGATAAAATGCTACGTTGTCATCGACTAAGCCAAAAGATTTTTCGTCCGTGACATAAGGATAATTTTTTCTGTTAAACCCTGCCGCGTCTGAAATTGTCGGAGCGTCAGGGTCTTTTTTTATCCAAAACCACTCACTTTGTACCGTTGCCATTGCCATCACCATTTTTCTTCTGCGCGGCTGAATTTATTTTATCTGTCAAATTTATTTGGGAGGTTGAAGTTGATTTAGGTTTATTCTCAACACTTTCACTTTCATTTTCATTTTCAATTTTATCATCATCTTTTAAGTAATTATTGATGTTTTCGTTGAAAAATTTTTTGGTTTTTTCTTCATCCACTGTTTTGGCTTCTTCCAACATTTTAAGTTTTTCTTCCATCGTCGCCTTGTTATATTTTTCCGAAAGTTCGGGGTCAGCTTTAATCAAATCTAAATATTCTTTTTCCAAATTGGCAACTTCTTTTTGTTGCTTTTTAGTCTCTTCCAACATTTCCAACTGCTTATCGGTCGTCGCCTTAGTATATTCTTCAAATTTTTGCGGATCTGCCTTAATAAACGGCAAATATTTATCTTGCATATCGTCAAAATTTTTCTTCTGTTCCTGCAACATTTTAAGTTTTTCTTCCATCGTCGCCTTGTTATATTTTTCCGAAAGTTCGGGATCAGCTTTAATCAAATCCAAATATTCTTTTTCCAAATTGGCAACTTCTTTTTCATACGTAACAGCTTTTTCCATATCCTTAGTAGTTTTTGCACTGGCGCGTATTTCTTCAGAGGCTTTTTCTAATTCCGCGCGTTTTTCGGCATCAGACATATGGATATATTTTTTGTAACGTTCGGGATCTGATTTAATTTTGCCAAGATACAAAGCTTCCATAGTTGCAAGCGGAATTTCTTCTTTGGTGTCAACGCCTTTTTGAATGCGTTCATTGACATTTTTGTTGATGTCGGTTATTCCGTCTGTCCAATTCTTAACATCTTTGGGATTTTTCACAATCTTGGACGCACTGTTAGCGACATTACCCGCACTGCCCGCCGTATCAAAGCCGTACTTAAGCCAACGAGTAGCGGCAGTTTCGCCGGTGAATTTTTCTACAGTTTCGGTAACAGTTTTTCCGACTGCTCCGACACCGGCAATAACCGCGCCCGTAGTTGCAACAACTTTTGACGCTTTATCCAATTTTTGCTCAAGAGTTTTAACTACCGAAACTTTTTCATAGCCCAAGCCGTCAACTTTAAAGTCATCATTCGAGTCAACTTTTTCAATGAGCGACATTGTAAACGTGCCACATTCGCCTTCTTGATAATTTTCGGTGTAACTGTCCACATAAACTTTTTTTGCCGTAATTAAGCGAAAATCTCCCGCCTTCGTAATAATGTTGATGACAATTCCTCGATAATAATGGTCGTCTCTATCATCTTCGGGAAGTACACTAGCCCATTTTGAAAGCAAAAGTGTATCGCGCAATTTATTTTCATCGCCTTGACTTAAACCAAGTGCTTTTTCGGCGTCACCGAGAATACCTCCGTCAAGCGGCAAATACAAATTTCCTTTAATGTCAATTTTTATGACGCGAACTTTCTTTTTAGTCCTCACATTTTCATGTTCAACAGAATCAATTTCCTTTGTCAAATAAGAAATTGCTACAGATTGGATAGCATCTTCGCCGCCTTCGTTTTGGTCAATTAAAATGTCCGGATTAGACACACCTTTTCCAAGTCCGATAGATTTAGTTATTGCATTTGCCGTACTTTGCAATAAATTGGCGGCTTTTTCAGGCTTAAAGTCAGGCAATGTAGTAGGATCCTTCCAAATTTTTATTTCATACTTCATAAATCTTCACTCCTTGTAATAACAATCCATATGCGTCAAATTTTCAAAATTGCAATTTTCATCAAATTCAAGGTTTAATAAATAGCAATGGTACATTCTCATTGGCGCAAAATATTCGTCGGCATCCTCATCAATTTCGGACGAACAATTTTCAAATGTACAATTTTTGAAGTAGCTCTCAAATAAATCACAGCCCGCCATTTTCAGATTTACAAATTTTGTCGAGACAAAGCGGCAATGTGTAAATTGCACGTCAACTATATCAAGATTTTCAAACGTAAAATTATCGAAGAGACAATCTTCAAAGTGACTGCCGCGCAGATTAATTCCGCTGAATTTTTGCTTATGATAAATTTTATTCGCGACGTGTTGAAATGTTGTATCCTCGTTGGCATCGGGATTAAGCAAGTCCACTTCCGGCAATATGGCGTAAACTCTATTCTGCCAATCAAGATACGTGCCGCAGGTGACATAAAAACTCTCCGCCTTAACCAATTCATCAAATTCATTGTAGTAGCTTAGACGCGGCGCAAAATATTTCACGTAGCACGCGAACAGAAAAATAATTTTGTCAAGCGTACCCCAAAACAGAGATTTAATTTCGACTTTAGAAATTTTACTGCGAACAAAAAATCTGTCGTCAAGCGCATCAATTTTGAAGTCCTGCCAATGCTTAAATAAAAAATCGGCGTCCATACGATACCGCGCCCAAGATTCACCGAACACCCATTCTTCATTGTAAAAATCAACCTGCAAAATCGGCTTGTCATCAATAAGCGAAGTAGCCAACACAGACAGGCTCATATACGCGCAAATTTGCCCTTCTCGCCGCTGAACTTCGTTTGCAAGGGTAATTGCCTTAACCCACTCTGAAAGGCAGTATTTGCGGATTGTAGGAAGTGTACGGCTTAAATTTTGACCGACCTTTTTCAAAAATTCCGTTTCAAGCGGCTTGTATCTCAATTCTAAGTATTCGTCAAAAGTTTGTATCAATTCCATAATTCATTTAGTCAGCTGATAGCGGTTAGCTTGTAACTAGGACGTGTTGAAAACAGATCATACTTTTTCTTTGACGCAAAGAAAAAGTAAGCAAAAAGAAACAGTTGCGCTCACTCGCGTCCTGCGAGCCCGCGCAACGGCGCACATCCTTGTGCGCCTATCCTACTGCAACGTTATCAAAATTTGAAACGATTTTTTACGTTATTCAACACCGCCTAATCCCTCATTCGCCGACAATAATATTACTGCCTCCCATATCAATTTGATTAGACAAAATCTTTACGTGCGACTGCCCACTCTGCGCGGTAATTTCTTTTTGCGAAACCATTTGAATTTTGCCCTTCGCCTCAAAAGAAACATTGCCGTCAGCATTAATCACAATATCTTTCGCCGAAACAATATTAATGCCCTTGTCTTTGTCAAGCTGAATAAAAGTTTTCTGATGCTCGGCGATAATCTCAACGCCTTTATCCGTCAACAAAATTTCACGACCGCCCGGCGCCTTCAAAGATTTATGATTTATTCTTCGGCTCTTTAAGCGGCGCGGTGTTAATTGAACTAAGCGCGAAGGCGTCACTTGTATCAATCGACGGCATTAAAATTCTTACATAGTCGTCAACTTCCGGCATAACGTACCAGCCGCTGCCGTCCGCACTTGAATAAGCCGTTGCAAATGGAAACCACGTCGTACCTTCAGTGTATTTTTCGTCAACGTCAATCAAGTGCGCTTGAATTTTATCCTTTTCAACTTTTTTAACCTGCGCGCGGAAAACCCTGCCGTAAATATTTTTCTGCGGTTCAATAGGTACAAAAAAAGCCGTCTTGCCGACCAATGTATAACTCGCCGTCAAAACCGTATCAACCAGTTTAAAATTCAGATTTTTTACGCGGTATTCTTTCTTATTCAGCTTGACGGTATCGGCGATATTGAGATATTTATACAAGCCGCCAATACTGACCGACGCAAAATCTTCGGCGATAACCTTTGCGCCCTTAGCCTTCAAAGTTTCATTGGCGTTTATGAATTGAAACTGCGCGTCTTCAAAATTGTAAATAACCTGCGCGTCTTCAAGTTCAACAGTTTGCTTGGATTCCGGCAGACCGATTGTCACAAGGGGCTTTTCGGCAGTGATATCAGTGAAAACCATTGCGTTGAAGTGAGACGCCAGCCGCTTTATGAACTGCCATGACGTTTCATTAAGGCGAACAATCATTTTTTCAATCGCCTTGTCAGTAACTTTCAGCTGAATTTTGCCGCCGCTGTCTTTAACCGCCGTCTTCAAAACTTCCTCGTACTTATCAGTAAGTTTTTGGAAGGAGCAAGTTTCACGTTTCCAATCCAACATACAAGCGGCGTCAAGTAAATCAACCGTCAAAATATCTTCGTCAATTGTATGATTTAAACTCAAATTTGAAATGTAGCCTTGAAATAAAACCGTGTCTTTTTTATTAATTTGGGCAGAAATTTTAATTTTGTCGGCGTTCGCCTGCTCCAAAAATTTTTTACCTTTTTCCTCGTCAACCTGCAGAGTCAATCGAGCGTGCGCAAATTCATTGGCAAGGTGATTTATTTCAATTTGAAGTATTTGCAAAAATTCCACGCCGTCAATTTTTATGTCGTGCAGAGCCACTGCCTCTTCTTTTTTACTTGGTATCAGTGCCATTTAAACTTCCCTTTTCCTTCCGGAATAAAATAATTCTTAATTCCCTAATCCCTACCACCTAACACCTAATCAGGGAACAGGGAGCAGGGATTAGGGAGCAGTTTTCCTAACACCTAAAAGCTAAAACCTAACACCTATTTTCTAAACTTCCCTCTTCGTTTTACAGTTAAGCGGTTCAAACAATCGTAATAATATTTAGCGACGTTTTCGCCGTCAAATTCAAAAACCAATCTATTCTGCGCGTCGTACTCGTACTGAATAACTTTTACGCGCCCCGTCGCACTTTGCGAAGTCTGCAAATCAAGCCATTCACGCCGCTCAATGCAGTTATCATTTAAATCATACTTCCAACGTACAAGCTTAAATTTATCGCCGACCTTCTGCCGCATTTCAATCAATCTGTCGCCGTTGTCAAAAATTTTTATATCGGCGTCATCTGAAAATTTTTCGGGACGTTCAATCGGCGCAAAAATATCCTTCTGCGCGGCAACAATTTTATTCATCGGCGTATGTGCAAAGAAAAATTCTCCGACTTCGGTTTTAATCGTCAGCAGTCTGTAAACGTTATCGTAAAAGCAGGTGAACTTGTAGCCGCAGGGCGTCTTAATCATTGAAGGCACGGGAGATTCTTCGTCGTAGGAATAAGAGGTGACTTGACCGTTAATGTTATGCGTCAAAATTCTCCCCGCCATATCGCGTTCAAAAGTTTCACGCCGCCAATCTTTCACATTCAATTTAGTTTTCTTGCCAATCAATAAATTTTTCGTCGAATATGAAAAAATTTCTTCTCTGCCGTCGCTGTCAGTCTTTCTGATTAAATTGCCGTTGGCGTCGTATTCATAAGCTTTTATCAAACCGCTTGGCAAAATTTCACGTGTCAAAAGTCCGTTGGTGTAGCGCCAAACATATTCGTCACCGGTACGCGAAAGTTTGTAATTCAATCTGAAATCGGTATCGTACTTGAAAAGTTCAAAAGTTTCGTCGGCATAAAAAATTTTTTCAATCAGCTTGCGCCGAGTCCATTGGTACGTGATATTATCGCGACCGCTTTCAATTGTCTGCCGGTTTTTATCGTCGTAGAAAAAATTTCGCGTACCGTTCGCGTCGGTAATTTTTATCAGCCGTCCAAATTCGTCATATTCATTTTGAAAGAGAATTTTCCCGCCTTCAATGCAAGTCGCCAGCCTTTTATATTCGTCGTAAACATATTTGGCTTGACTTCTGTCAGGATACTTCGCGCAGATTAAAAGATTTTCGGCATATTCATAGCGCGTAATGCGTTCAATTTCATCACGCACCGAGATTAAATTTTTCCCTTCAAAAATAAAAAAGACTTCGCGCAGAGTATTCAAAGTAACTTTCTGCGGTCTGCCGTCGATATTAAACTGCCAGCGATTGGTCAGCGAATTGTATTCACGTTGTACGGTAAAATTTTTCAAAATGGTGCATTGGGCGTAGTCGATAATTTTCAGGGTAAAATTTCCCGTCGCGTAGTCAATGGCGTATTCGTGCCGCGCCAATTCCGGCAACGTAATTTCAAAGTCCATACAAGATTCCTTTTTAGTTAGTAGTGAGTAGTGAGGTAGTGAGTAGTGGAAAATACTACTTACTATTAACTACTTACTACCTATCGCGAAATGCTTTTGGTGTCCGGCGTCTTTGTGACTTGTTCCTTGACGCGGGAGCGATCTTCCTTGCCGTGTTCAGCGTTGATTTTATCCGAGCGATTTTTGGGGTTGCCGCCTTCAAATTTGCTGAGTGAACCCGTACCGCCGCCCGCCATCGGAATATAGCCGACCTGCATTAACGCGGGTGTCTTAACGTTCAAATCGCTACCCTTCATCTCAATGGAGCTGTCTTTAACTTCAATCAGTGAACTTTTTTTGCCGTCAAGCTTAATCGTACCACCGGAACCACCGCCGGAATTTTTATTTTCAGACTTGTTATCCTTGCGTCCCGTCAACTTGTCAAGTTCCTTTGCAATGTCAGAGAGTTCAACACTTTCAGCCTTAGATCCGCTGTTAGTAATTTGGGAAGTGACTTTGCCGACAGTAGACGCGGCAGGATTGAATTGTACTGTAGCCGGTTGCCCGAGTCCCGCTAAATACTGCGCGTAGCCTGCCATATGCGCCGCCACCATATTAAGCTGATTATCCGGCATTAAACCCTGTGCCGATTGAATAATTAAATCTCCTTTACACGAAAAAATTATATCTTTCGGCGTTGAAAATTTTACGTCGCCTTCTTGAGTGACGGCAGTTTTTTCAGCGGCGTTAAATTCAGTTTTCTTAGGATCGAAAATCAGCGCAGAATTTTTCGCAACTTTGAATGAGCGATCTTTATAATCGTCGGAAACTTCTTTAGCGCGAAGACTGCCCATAGCCGCTTGCCGAATGTGGTCAACGTAGACAAAAACTTTGTCGTTTTCATCAGGCATTGTGTAAAGATAATTGCTTACCGGCGATTCGTAGGGAATATCAAGAGCCTCGTTTTTATCCTGCTTTTCGTCGCAGTCAAATTGCACTTTAACATTTGTATCTTTAGATTCAAGCACCTTGCCGGTAATATAGAAAAATTTGTCGAAATGCTTAACTACGTCCCACGCATCTGCGCGGCAACCTTCTTCGTGTCGCAAAGTAATTTCATTGCGCAAAACATTTTCGTAAATGTAAACGTGACTTGAAATGACGGCTTGAACTTTGTTATCGAAATTCACGCCGTAACCTGCGCCGATTTTAACATCATAAGTGAACAAAGACGTTTCGACAAAGTAGGCGGAGCGTGCGCCTTCGTAGGTATTAGCCTCAAGCCGCTTGAAAAAATTCATAGGTACATTGTAGCGCAAAAGTGTAATAGAATCATCATCAGGCGTAAATTCTTTGAACGCCTTAAAACCTACGCTGATTCGCAACTTGTCAGATTTAGAGTCGACAAATAAAATCTGCCCGTGCCGCGCGGCAAGTTCGGTTAAAAATTCCCAGTCCGTCAAATTTTCGCGGTAAATCATCTCGGCAACGGCGTCATCTTTCCAACATGAAATTTCCGCCGGCTTGTAGTCTTTTTCAACTACTGAAAGCATATCTGAAAATTTTTTCTTGGCATTTTGAAAAGTCATAGACTTCCGCGCAGATTCAAGCTTGCAGGATAAAGATTTAGCCGTAACGTGCAAGTACTTGACGTTAATGCGATCGTCCAATCTGCACTGACAAATAATTCCGCAGAAAATAATATCTTTGTCAGCCTTAACTTTAATTTGAGTTTGCGCCCGGCTTAAAATTGTCTTCGTGTCAAATTTTTCATCGACAATGACAGAAAATCTGCAGACGCCGTGTTGACCGACATTTTCGGAAATATCAATGTCAATCAGCTGTTTGTATTCGACGCCTTCAATTTTTAAATCGCCTATCGCTACGGAAATTTTTTTTACTGAAATTTTATCGTCCCTCCGAAAGTGCAGGTTAAAAAGCTGTCTTTAGTCAATGCCGGTGCGCCGCCTACAAAGTAATGCATATCACAACTTTTCCACGCCATAATTATAGCCGGTATGCAAGGTACGGGACCTGCAGGAGTCGGCGGAATCATTTTGCACGTGCCAAAAGTCATTATGTTCATAAAAGGAATTTTATCATTGGCGTTGAGTAGCGGCAGGTGCGTCTTGCAGGAAATCACTCCGTGACTTATCGGACACATTATCGGTATTGGAACCGGTACTGTCGCGCCGTTGCACTTTATCATTGACATTGCCGTCATATATTCTTTGCTCATCGTGATACCGCCTTACTTCGTTTTGGATTCGCAAAACATCTTCGTCCAAAAAATATTCTCTATCCTTACGCAAATCTTCACTCTTCCCTACTCACTACTCACTACTTACTACTTACTACTCCCTAAACAGGTTTCAAACTTTTATAAACCATAATCAATTCAGACGTTTCATCAATTGAAGCTATGTTTACAGAATCATTATAGCCCAATGAAACTTGACCGCCCTTTTCGACAATGACATTGCGATTAATTATCGTACAATCGGATTGATTGTCAATAGAAATTCCGCGATCGTTAGGACGTATGAAAATATTTTTGGAATTTGGAAAAATTCCAAATATGCCGCATTTTTCCAAAACGTATAATACTGAAATTTTATCTGAATCCATTCTCAGCAGATTAAATTCACGCGGCTCAAAATCTTCATCTTCGTGAATTTTTGTGATATAAAGAACTAACCTGCCTTTGTACGAGACATCAGAATTTTTTGCGGAAGAGGTATTTTCTTCAAGCATTGGTAAATATTTTTCAGAGTCATCAAGCATTGCCGTAACATCTGCAACGTGCAACGCCGCTTTATAACGCTTATCATAAATGCGCCACGATAAAAATCCTATCAGCAAAATTCCTGCCAATGCCATTAACAACGAGCCATAATGACGTTTCGGCGCAACTATTTCTGCAGTATAGTGACCTTCAAAAATTATCCCAATATCTTCAAAGTGAATTTTCTGCAGATAAAGATTTTCGTCAAAATCATCAAGCTGCACTTCAATCACGCCGTTTTGAATCACGCCTTCAACTTTTTTGTTGTCAATCTCCAAATGTATGCGCTTGCCGTCAAAAAATGCATTACTCAAAATTTTTGTATCAAGCGCCTTTTTATAAACCGGCGTAATTTCCAAAATATCGTATATTAAAAATTTCGTCGCGGAATTGGTATGCAACGTTCCGGCAACGGTAGGCACAACGTCAAGCGCCACGCCTGCGCCCTGCGGATAATCAATATCAATTTTAAATGAATTTGTTGCAGGAGAATTTATATCAAAAATTTTCACGCCGTTGCCTTGAAAAATATTGTCGGGATGAATATCTTTAAAATTTGCATTGCCGGGCTTTATTGAGAACAAAGAAATTTTTAAATGGTCTGCGGAAGTGACTGGAACAGTAAAATTCAATTCCCCGCGCATAACGTTATATGTCGGCAGTGCTATATGCGGCGCTTTAAAATCACCCTGCACAATCGTCCGCAGTGTAGTCAAAAGTTCGTTGTAATTTATCGGCAAAACTTTTACCGCGTCATACTCACGGTAATTTTTCGGATAGACATTGTGTCGCAAATCAATAAGATATATCGGAATACCTAACCATTGCGCTTGCTTTAAACCCGCCTGGAAATTTGCCGTCGATTGTGCATCTAAAATTTCGCCGTCTGTGATAAAAATTATATCGCGCTCAGTGTTAAATTTCGGCGTCAACATATCAAGTGCCGTCAAAATTCCGGCACCGGCGTTACTTTGTCCGTAATAATCAACTGAAAAATTTTGCGCGGGATTGTCGCCGACTTTTGAAAGCGGTCTTATTACATGAGCTTCATTATTGAAAGTCACTATTCCTACTTCGTCTTCAGCCGAAAGATTTTGCGTAGCCCAAATAATGCCTTCACGCGCTATACGAATAGGATCAGAAGTACTCATGGACTGACCGGCATTTAGCACGAAAACAACTTCGCGGCATTCACCGATTGAAACGACGACAAAGAAATTTAAAATCATAACAAAGATAAAAATTAATAAATTTTTCATTGGACACTACCTGCATTTAAAGGCAGACATTTCAACCAAAATACGTCAGGATTCACTCGCCTCAGGTTGACCGCTCCTACCCTTCATATATTTTACAGAGCCTGCACAGTACTACGGATTAGGGCATTAGTCTTAGGTATCAACGTAGTTTGCACTAAACCTAGTCAACAAGACTTTTTAAAGCCCCGCCTTTATAAGCTATGGGTTATTGATTTAAATAATGGAATTGCAATTAGAATTTGAACTATATATTTAATTTTATCGGTCTTTTATATTTATGTCAAATATAATTGGTCACTACGTCTGACAATGCCTAAATCTTTCCAAAGCCAATAAAAAATTCTTCATCAAAACTTTAAAGCGAGTAACCTTGTCGTGTTCCAATGAAGAATCTTCCAATATTGTCAAGTATTTCGTTTAATTCAAGGCGCCTAGTCTTCTATATGCATAACCTGCAAAAATCCGGCGAGTCTGATAATTTCCTTGACTGCGGAATTGACGTGACGAAGAGTCATTAAGCCTTGTTGACGACGCATAGCTTTTTCCATAGCAAGTACGACGCGCAGTCCTGCCGATGAAATATATTCAACGTTGGAAAAATCCAAAACCAATTTTTTCACGCCGCCAATCGATTTTGTAAGTTCCTCTTCCAGTTTTGGTGAAGTCTTGATATTCAAATCGCCGTTGATATTAACGATTAATATGTCGCCCGAAAGCTCCTTGATGATGTTAAAATCCATTAATTACTACTCCTTTCAAATTTTAGGATAAGCATTGTGATATCATCTGATTGTTCGGCATCGCCGGAAAATTTTTGAAGTGATTCACGTACAGCCGATAAAATTTCTTTAGCTGACATTGTTTCGTTAAGTTCGTTTAAAAAATTTTTCAGCCGTTCAATAGAATATAAATTGCCTGCCGAGTCAACAGCTTCAGTTACGCCGTCGGTATAAAGAAAAATTGTATCGCCTGCTTCAAATTTAATTTCCTGCTGAATATACAGCCAATCTTCCCAACCGCCCAACACGAAATTCAACTCCATAGGCAGTTCCTCAAAATTTTTTCCATGCCGCCGAATCAAAGGCGGATTATGTCCTGCATTTACATAGTGAAAAATGCCGTTATTCAAGTCAAGTATTCCACTGAATGCCGTTACAAAAAGTCCGCCGTCATTGTTGGTGCAAAGTCTATCATTAGTATTTTCAATTGCCGTTTTCAAGTCGTCAATATTTTTCAAGGCGGAAGTTGAATTATGCAAATTCGTAATGGCGGCAACCATAAATAACGCGGCGGGTACGCCCTTTCCGGAAACGTCGGCTATCGTGATAAAAAGGTGGTTTTCGTCTAACTTGTAGAAGTCGTATAAATCGCCGCCTACTTCTTTAGCCGGCGTCATAGTCGCGAAAATGTCAACGCGTTCATCGACGGAAAAATTTTTCGGCAACATACTGGCTTGAATTTTCGTCGCAACGTCAAGTTCGGTGGCAATACGTTCTTTTTCGGCAGTAACTTTTGTCAAATTCTCCATTTGTGTCTTAAGTTCGTCAGTCATAATGTTGAAATTCTCTGCCAACGTTTGAAGTTCATCGCCGGTTTTAATATCAATTTTTTTATTTAAGTTGCCGTCGGAAATTTCTTTGACGCCTTGAGTAAGCTCACTTAAAGGATTCAGCAATTTCGAGTTAAGATATAGTTTTCCGACATAAAACATCAGCAACAGAAAAATCAACATAGCCGCAATGGTACGCTTAAGAAAAAAATTTTTTTCGGCGTCGAGTTTATCCATTTGCATTTGAACACAAAGAATACCTTTAACCATTTCATCAGAATTTTTTATTGAAAGCAGTGCGGTTACGTGATCGCCGGTTAGACTAATGCCATTGTCACGAATTACAAAGGCATAATCTTTCTCGCCGGTATAAAGGTCACGATAAGCCTTTTTGTATTCGTCGCTGCTGGTCGGCGCGGTATATCCCATCGGTATGATATCATAATCAGAATTCACATGTTTAACATTTACGGTAAAGCGAATATGATTGTAATCGTCATAAGGTTCAATCATGTAGATAAACATTGACTCTTGAGTATCGACAATTTTTTGCCAATCCGCCAAAAGTTCCTGACGAGGCAAAGTGTCTTGACTGTAGAAGGAAAAATTTTCCGCGTCAATAAATTTCAACGCGGTTTGTGCAGTGCGTAAAGCGTCAATCTCATAATCTTGCGTAATTATTGCGGTAAATCTTTGGTAACTGTTATAAGAAAGCGTCAACGCCAAAATCAGCGCGAATAGTATTCCGCCTATTAAAATTTTATATCTGATAGTCATTGTACACTGAAGAAACCGAGTCTTTGCAACATATTGATAAATTTTTCTATGTATTCCCACATTGTCATAGGCCAGCCGTAACCCATGCGATAAAGTATTTGCATAGTGTAGAGATTATTTTTCGGGAAGGTGATAACTTTCGCATCTTTATCGCCGCTACGATAGGCAATACTGCTTGTAAGAATATTCGCCTTAATGGGGTCTTCTTCTGCCGCTTGCCAAGTTGCTTGAAATTCTTCCTGCTCCACAAATTTAATGTCAAGTCCGCAAGATTGCATGGCACGAATCACGTCGCCTATTGCCACGTTATGGTGATTTATCGGGTGGAAAATAACGCATTCTTTAGGCGTTTCAGACAACAGCAAAATTACTTTAGCCGCCTCGTCAATCGGTGAAAACTCTATCAAATTATCCATCTGCGCGAAGGGACATTGACCGAGTATGGCAAAAATTTTCAGTCTACCCATTGAAGAATTTGTACCGGCGTTAATTTGAAATTCGCCGTCACTGTACCGTGCCGACAAAGTTCCTACGCGCATAATTTTGGCGTTGAGTCCGTCATTTGCAACGGCGTCAAGAATTGCACGTTCCGCCAAAAATTTTGAGCGAACATATTTATTTGTAAGCATTTGTTTAAAGTAGAGCGTCTTTTCAGCAGGTACAATGTTTTCGTCCACTTCGCCTTTTACGCCGTTGCGAATCGTGCTAATCGTCGAAACTTGAATAAATCGCAGATTTTGAGACTTACAAACTTCAATCAAATTTTTCACGCCGCCGACGTTTACGTTTTCAATTTCATTGCCGGTTTCAAAATGTTTAACCAAAGCCGCGCAGTTTATGACAGTGGACACGTCGGAAATGTTTTTAATTTGTTCGAGAGTATTCGGACGTGTTATATCGCCTTCAAGAATGAAAATGCGCTTGCCGAAAAGTTCCGCGTAACTTTGGTCAAAGTAATAGAAAAGCTGGGCTTTAAGGCGTTGTTCCGCTGTCAAATCTTTGCGTCCGCGCAGGAGACAATAAACTTTACCGCTATTATTTTCAATGAACTCATGCAAAATGTGAATACCTAAGTAACCGGTGGCTCCTGTCAAAACAATATTGCCGAGCGGTTGACGTTTGCCGTTACGGAAATTTTCCAGATTATTCGCATTAAGAATCGGTTCAAGTTTTGAGTAGTCGTAATCTGAAATTTCTTTGTCGACCGTAGCAACAGAATCATTTTCCTGCAAGGCGGCAAGTTCGCGCGGCGTTCGATTAAGAAAGACATCAGAGAAATTTACTTTGTAGCCGAGTTTTTGCGCCATAATGACAACGCGCGTTACAAGTAACGACGTGCCGCCCAAGTCGAAAAAGCTTTCATCTGCGCCAACGTCTTCAATTTGCAAGATATTACCAAAAATTTTACAGAAGTCCTCTTCAATTTTGTTGGCGGCTTTTGAAGTCGTAGCACTGCGATAAATCGTAGCTTCCGGCAGGGACTTAGCGTCAATTTTGCCGTTAAGCGTCATCGGCATTTTCTTCAACTGCAGGTACGCGGTCGGTACCATGTAATTCGGCAAAGTTTTTCCAAGTTCAGTTTTCAAATTTTCCGCGTCAATAGTTTTGTTCGCCGTGAAGTACGCGCAAAGGTGTTCAATGCCTTTAATCTTTGCGATTTTTACAAGAGAAGTTTTAATGCCTTCAACTTTTGCAAGTGCGCTTTCAACTTCGCCGAGTTCAATTCTCAAGCCGCGCAGTTTTATCTGATTATCCAATCTGCCTAAAATTTCAACGTCGCCGTTTTCAGTCCAACGCGCATAATCACCGGATTTATAGACACGCAAGCCTTGATATTCTATGAATCTTTCTGCAGTTTTTTCCGGCAGATTGTTATAGCCCTTGCCGACACCCGCGCCGCCGATATAAAGTTCGCCGACAATTCCCGGCGGCAATTCGTTTCCGTCGCTGTCGACAATAAATTCCTTGACATTGAGCAAAGGACGCCCGACCGTAATTGTATCGGCATTGGTTAAATCTTTCATATTGGAAGAAATGGTAGTTTCAGTAGGTCCGTATGTGTTGATAATTCTGGCTTTGGTAGTTTGTCTTAACTTCATCAAAAGTTTTTCGGGATATTTTTCACCGCCGCTTCCAATGAATTTAAAATCTTTCACTGCCGCAGAAAAAGCCTCTGCCTCCATATACTGATAAATTCTTGAAGGCGTGGCGTTAATCGCGTCGCCGCCGGTCTTCACAATCAATTCCGCCAATTTGTCGGGATTATTCGCCTGCTCTTTATCTGCAAGTACAAGCGTCAAGCCGTTAAACAAAGGCAAAATAATTTCTTTCAGCGTTAAATCAAATGAAAAAGTACTGACGCTGACAAATCTTTTGGCATTTTTAACGAGAATATCAACCATAATATTTGCGGGATTGTTGGTAAAAAAGTTTGCGGCATTTCGATGCGCGATCATAACGCCTTTAGGTTTACCGGTTGAACCCGAAGTATAAATCAAGTAGGCTGTATCGTCGGGCGAAATTTCTACCTGCGGACGCGTTGAATTTTCATAAGTCAAAAGTTTTTCAACGTCCAAAGATTTTTCATCAGTCAATCTGTCAGCAGTGGTAATGATATAAGCCGCTTGCGAATCGTCTAAAATTTGGCGAATACGTTCGGCAGGATATTCGGTGTCACAGGGAATGTAAGCGCAACCGGCTTTCAATACGCCGAACATTGAAATAATGGCGCGTGAAGTTCGCGGCAACAGCAACGCAACACGGCTTGTAGGTTTTATGCCGTATGCAATCAGCGCATTGGCAATTCTGTTCGCCGCCTCGTCAAGTTGCCGATAAGTAAAAGTTGCGTCACTTGCGATTAACGCCGTCGCGTTCGGCTTTAAGTGTGCTTGCTCCTCAAATCCTTCGTGATAGAATTTATAAACCTTGCCAATCGTTGAAGGATCGGTGTTACTGCGGAACTTTGCCAAAATTTTGGCGCGTTCGTCGTCAATCAGCGAAATATTTTTCAACGGCGCATTGCTCTGAGTGATAAATTTTTCCATTACGATATTGAACGACTTTGCAAGATTTTCAATAAAGTTTGCGCTGTAGTCAGCCGTATTATATTCGATTGAAAGGCAAGGTGCAGAATTTTCACCGACAATGCGGACAGTAAGTTTAAATTTTGCTTGTGAATGAGAAAATTTTTCTAAGCCGGTAAATTTTGGAATCTGATATTCATCGACAACGCCGACTTGATATTCGTACATAATTTTTGGCGCGAAAGAATAATCGGCGGCAATCTGCGCGAATGAATAATTTTCGTGTTCAATGACGGCGGTAAACATTTTTGAAATTTTTTGAAGGAACTCGGCAACAGAAATATTTTCAAGTTCAGCAAAAAGCGGCAAGGTATTTACGAACATACCAAAAGTGTCGGCAAATTGAACATTGGCGCGACCGCTTGAAATAGTCGTCATGTAAACTTTGCTATTGGCAGTATATCTTGCAATGACGTAACTTAACACGGCAAGACACAACGCGGCAGGCGTCAATCGATTTTCGCGGCAAAAACTTTCAACGCCGCCGGTAATTTGACTATCAAAAATTTTCGGTTCGCCGTCAACTTTACCTCGAACGTCCGACGTAATTTCGCTTGCCGTTTCAAAATCTTTCAACATGTCGGCAAAGAATTTTTTATTCTCGTCAAGATGTAATTCCTCTTCGCGTACAAAGTCAAAGTAACTTTTGCCTTCGGTTTCAATCTTGCCGCCGTCAAGCAGTGTTTTCAAATTCAGCAGGAACAAATTCATTGACGCGCCGTCAAAAATTAAATGATGAAAGTCCATAAACAGACTTACCCGCGCAGAAGTCTTAACAATTTCAATGCGATAAAGCGGCGCAGTGTCAAGTTTAAAGGGTCGGACAAAATTATTTTTGAACTCGGCAAAATCATTTTCGTCAAGATTATGCACGGGAATTTCAAGCGCGGCGTTTTGATTCGTCACTTGCATAATTTCTTCGTCGCGCAGTTCAAAGTGAACGTTAATTGAAGGATGCGCGGCGATAATTTTTTTCACGGCGTCCGAAATTTTTTCAACGTCGGTGTCCGATTCAAAGTTGCAGATAAACGGCACATTGTAAGCAGTAGACAGCGGATTTTTCATGCATTCAAGATAAATTCCGCGTTGCACATTGCTGATATGCATTGAACTTAAAGACGCGGATGTTTTTTCTGCAGTTTTCTTATCGGACAGCAGGAACGTTAAAAGTTCATTTTCAATCGTTTCAATCGTGCCGTCCAAAAGTTTTTTGACAGGAAGATTAATGCCGAAAGTCTTGTAAAGTTGCGTGGAAAGCTTAATTGCCGAAATGCTTGACAAGCCCAAATAATTTAACTCGGTTGCAAAGTCAAATTCCTTGATGCCCAAAATTTTCCCTATGACTTCAAGCAAAACTTTTTCCAAGACGTTGGGAGAACGCGGCGCAGAATTTTTTTCGGCAGATGTAATTTCAGGCTTAGGCAAGACGCGGCGATTAACTTTTCCATTCTGATTGAGTGGAATTTTTTCAATCTGCATGGTAACGGCAGGAACCATGTATGGCGGCTTGCGTTCAGCAATAAATTTATTGAGTTCGTCGATTGAAATTTTTTCTTCACCGACAACATAAGCCGCGATAAATTTTCCTCCGGCAGGGTGATCGAAGGCGGCAACAGTTGCATCTTTCACTGCAGGAAATTCTCTGATAACGCCTTCAACTTCCGCCAATTCAATGCGAAAACCGCGAATTTTAACCTGCCCATCGCGCCTTCCTATAAATTCTATATTTCCGTCTTCACGCCAACGCACTACGTCGCCGGTTCGGTAAGCGTTTTCATATTCTCCACCGTCAAAAGGATTTTTAATAAAAACTTCCGCAGTTTTTTCGGGGCGATTGAGATAACCTGCGCCGACGTGATAACCTGCCGCCAAAAGTTCGCCGCAAGCTCCAACCGGTACGCGATTAAAATTTTGGTCGACAACATAAAGCTTTGTATTATCAAGCGGCTTGCCGATAGGGATATTATTTTCCGCTTTATCCACTTTATAAGCCGTTATCAAAATTGTACATTCGGTCGGACCGTAGCCGTTTACCAAAATAAATTTTTTCGGCGGGTCAAGCGTGACAAGTTTTTCACCGCCGACAGTCAAATATTTCAAGCTGTGATTTTCAATATCTGTTGCGAATTGGCGTCCAACCTGCGTAGTCATGAAAGCGTGCGTCACGTGATTTTTTTCAAAGTAAATATTCATACCTTCCAAATCAAGGCGCATTTCTTCAGGAACAATGCACAACGCCGCGCCGCTCGTCAACGCGGGATAAGTATCAAACATATTCGCATCAAAACCGAAACTTGCATAAGCGCCGACGCA
>CAJOKY010000024.1 GCA_905235425.1 uncultured Selenomonadaceae bacterium | reverse complement strand
AGTCAACTTTAAAAAGCTTTCAGTAACGGCTTTCACCTCCTTATATATTTTGTATGTTTTATAAATTAGTATAAGTTTTTCTTAACTGTTTCAACCCTCCTAAAAATTAAGGAAAAATCTATACTTATGCCTTGCCGAAAAATTTCGGTGCAGACAATTTTAAACCATGAGCATTGCCGCTAAACTTAATTTTTGTTCCGGTTTCATCTGTAAATCACCTGTAGGATCGGGCGGCAGTGAATAATTCGGAGTCATTACAAGTTGCGGTCTGATTTTAAGCTGACTTACAATTTTGCCGTCTTCGTACGTCACGATTTTTAGCGAACCGTCCGGCATAATTCGACGCAAGGTTTCAAGCGCTGTAGTAGATTTATCGTCGCTTGAACCGGCATTGCCGCTTGAAGTCGACGCCGTTTCCTGTTGACCTGTAGAATTATTTTGCATATTATTCATTTCGGAATCCACTTCGGCAATTTTTTCTGCCAAAATTCTTGAATACTCCGACGAATCGGTTACATTTCCTGCGGCAAGATTATTCGCGGCGTTTGTATCAGTTATGAAAGTGCTTTGCGCCATAGCAGAAATTAAATCTGTCGCGGCGTTAATGGTCCAAACTCCCACACTGTTTCACTCCTTTTTTCTATAGAGTTGCTTACTTTCCTGCTTAAACGTGTATCGAAAAAAAATTTTCTCAACTTAATTTTGGGTTGAAGTCAGTTTTATTTTCACTTTCTCTATTATAGAAGGAAATTTTTATCAGTCAACGAAAAATATTGCAATTAAAATTTCAGAGGTGAAAACTTTTTGAAACAGAAAACCTATGTTGAAGATATTGAACGTGCGCTTTATGATATTCGTAACGCGGACGAATCTGTTTATAAATCCGATGCGGGGCTTACAGAAGAAATTATCCGTGACATTTCGGCGAAGAAAAATGATCCCGCGTGGATGCTGGAATTTCGCTTGAAGTCTTTGGAAGTTTATAACCAAATTTCTTTACCGGCATGGGGTCCCGATATTTCAAGCTTGAATATGGACGAAATTATAACCTACGTCAAGCCGGACGCTAAACAAGTTTCAGATTGGTCGGAAGTGCCGGAAGATATTAAAAATACTTTCGACAGGCTGGGCATACCTGAGGCTGAAAAAAAATCTTTAGCCGGCGTAGGTGCGCAGTATGATTCTGAAGTTGTCTACCACAATATCCAAGAAAATCTTACTAAGCAGGGTGTAGTTTACACTGACATGGAGACGGCGCTGGTTGAACATGAAGATATTGTACGTGAATATTTTATGACGCTTGTACCGCCGAAAGATCATAAATTTGCCGCGTTGCATGGCGCGGTATGGTCGGGCGGCAGTTTTGTATACGTACCGGCAGGCGTGAAAGTTGAAATACCTTTGCAGTCTTATTTCAGATTAAACGCGGCAGGTGCTGGGCAGTTTGAACATACGCTGATAATTGTCGAGGAAGGCGCGAATTTGCATTTCATTGAGGGGTGCAGTGCGCCAAAATATAATGTCACGAATTTGCATGCGGGTTGCGTTGAACTCTTTGTAAAGGAAGGCGCGCGGCTCAGATATTCGACGATTGAAAATTGGTCACGCAACATGATGAATTTAAACACGAAAAGGGCGCTTGTCGAAAAGGACGGCTTGATTGAATGGGTTAGCGGCTCTTTCGGCTCTCACGTGTCAATGCTGTATCCGTGTAGCGTCTTGCATGGCGAAGGCGCACGCGCTGAATTTACCGGCGTGACTTTTGCAGGCAGGGGGCAAAATCTTGATACCGGCGCTATCGTAGTTCATGCCGCTCCTCACACTTCGTCAAACATTAACACGCGTACAATTTCAAAATCCGGCGGCGCGGCTACGTATCGCTCCGCTGTAAAGGTTACAAAATCTGCGCGGTTTGCAAAATCTTCAGTGAACTGTGAATCACTTATGCTTGACGATAAATCGCGCTCCGACACTTTGCCGGTTATGGATATTGAAGGCGCGGACGCCGATATTGGTCACGAGGCGAAGATTGGCAGAATTTCAGACGAGGCGATTTTTTATTTGACTGCACGCGGAATTTCGGAAGACGAGGCGCGGGCTATGATTGTACGCGGTTTTGTTGAACCTATCGCTAAGGAATTGCCGCTTGAGTACGCCGTTGAGATGAATAATTTAATTTCAATCGAACTTGAAGGGGCGAATTAGCTTGACGGAAAAAATTTTAGGCGAAATGCCGCTTAATACTTGGCGCTGGCTCGGCGTTAATGCAGTTAAAACCTGCGCGGAGTTTGAAGAGGAAGTAATTGACGTTGCGGACGGTGAAATTAAAAAATTTTCTGCAGTCAATCTTTCACAGGACGAATCTGCGCGGAAAATTAAAATTAACGTCGGTAAATCTGCGCGTGTTGAATTTACAGCCGCCGATTTGGGACGCGGAAATTTTTCAGTTGACGTGGAAATAAATTTGAACGGCAATGATTCATCAGCTGAAATTGATTCTGTATATTTCGGCGTTCGGCGACGGTGAAAGGCGGCTTGACATTAATTACGTGATTAGACAGCGCGGCTTACGTACAAACGCCGTCATGAATGTACGCGGCGCGTTAAGTGACAAATGCGACAAAATTTTTCGCGGTACATTGGATTTTCAGCGCGGCGCTAAAGGTTCAGTCGGTCGCGAATTGGAAGAAGTCATAATCCTTTCCGACGGCGTACGAAATCGCTCCGTGCCGCTTATGCTTGCTACTGAAGATGACGTAGACGGACATCACGCCGTAACTGTAGGACGCCTTGACGACGAAAAAATTTTTTATCTTATGAGTCGCGGGCTTGATAAATCTGAGGCGGAAAAGCTAATTGTTGAGGCGGCGTTTAATCCCGTGATTGAAAAAATTGACAATGAAGACCTTCGCGCAGAGTTACAAGCCGAACTGCAAAGGAGATTGTCTGATTAGAATTAAGAAGGTAGAGAGTAGGGGGTAGAGAGTAGAAGGTAGGGGGTAGGAAACAGAAAACCTACTTTCTACTTTCTACTCTCTACTATCTACAATCTAACTAAGAATGGAGGTGGCGCGGTTTTTAGCCGCCGCGCAATTTTGATGACGAATAAAAATTTTCTGCATGACTTCCCTATATTGAATATGAAGATGAACGGTCACCGTATGGCGTACCTTGACAACAGCGCCACGACGCAAAAGCCGGAAAGCGTTGTACGCGCAATTTGCGGCTACTACGGCGGCTGTAATGCCAATCCACATCGCGGCGTTTATGAACTCAGCGTCAAGGCTACGAAAATTTACGAAGATACCCGCGTTAAAGTTCAAAAATTTATCAACGCCAAAAGTCCCGCCGAAATTATTTTTACCAAAAATGCTACCGAAGCGCTTAACCTTGTGGCTTTTTCGTACGGTCTGCATAACGTCAACGCAGGCGACGAAATTTTAATCACCATAACCGAGCATCATTCAAACCTTGTCACGTGGCAAATGGTTGCTAAGGCGAAAGGCGCGACGCTGAATTACATTTACCTTGACGCGGACGGCAATTTATCTGAAAAAGATATCGCCGAAAAGCTTACAAGCCGCACAAAAATTTTAGCTGTCACGCAAATTTCAAATGTACTCGGTCTTAAAAATGATATAAAAACTTTAGCCGCGCAGGCGCACGAAGTCGGCGCGGTTATCGTTGCTGACGGTGCGCAATCCGTGCCGCACATACCCGTTGACGTGCAGGATTTAGACGTTGACTTTCTAGCCTTCTCCGCGCATAAAATGCTTGGTCCTATGGGCGTGGGCGTGTTGTATGGTCGTGAAAAAATTCTTGAAAATATGCCACCTTTCCTTAGCGGCGGCGATATGATAGAATACGTGGAGGAACAGGATACAACTTTTGCCGAGTTGCCGAATAAATTTGAGGCAGGTACGCAAAACGTCGGCGGCGCGGCGGGTTTAAGTGCGGCGATTGATTATATTAACTCAATCGGCTTTTCAGAGATTGAACGCATTGAAAAAGAGTTGACTGACTACGCGATTGACGAGCTGAAAAAAATTCCTTACGTCGAATTGTACGGTTGCAATTCTGCGCGGGATAATAAAATCGGCATTATAACTTTCAACGTGAAAGAAGTTCACCCGCATGACGTAGCGACGATTTTAGATTCGGAAGGCGTGGCGATTCGTGCAGGGCACCATTGCGCACAGCCGCTTATGAATTACTTGGGACAAAATTCAACGTGCCGCGCGAGTTTTTATTTTTACAACACGATTGATGACGTAAACCGCCTTATCGACGCGATTAAAAAAGTTCGTACCGTAATGCATTTGAATTAGGTGTTAGTAAGTAGTGAGTAGTGAGGTAGTGAGTAGTCTAGAACCTAACACCTAGCACCTATTTCATAAATCGAGGTGAGATAAAACTTGCTTGAAGATATTTACACGGAATTGATAGCCGAACACAGCCGCGCTACAGAAAATCGGCGTCAACTTCCAAACGCCACTGTCAAAGAGCGCGGTCACAATCCAAGTTGCGGCGACGACATAACTCTTGAAATGGAAATTTCTGACGGCGTTATAAAAGACGCGGCATTTATCGGACAAGGTTGCGCAATTTCGCAAGCGTCAACCGATATGATGATTGAACTCCTGCGCGGCAAAAAAGTTGACGACGCGAAAAAGCTTGCTGAACTTTTCATAAATATGATTAAAGGCAACATTACCGATGACGACGCACTTGAACCGTTGGACGAGGCGGCGGCGCTGAAAAATATCGCCAATATGCCGGCTCGTGTCAAGTGCGCAACTTTGGCGTGGCATACTTTTTTAAATGCTAAAGATTTGGAGTTGAAACCGTGAGCTATCAAAATTTTAATCAGCTGTACGAAAAATTTTGTGCCGCGAAGGAAAATTACGACGTTGATACACTTTGCGATTGTGTGATTGACGCGCTGAAAATTCGTGCCGAACTTGCAGAGATAGAGCAGGATTTAAGCGACGAGCTGAAAGAAATTTTAACACGCGGTGACCTTTTGGTATATCGTGCGCTGAAATTTTTAGGGGACGGTGACGTTGAAAAGGCGCAGTTTTTTATTTATACTGTAGTTGACAATTTAACCGAGCCGCCGCGCGAAAATTTTAATCTGTACTACATTTTGGGACGCGTGAATTATCTTGCCGGCAATTATCTTCGTGCCGCGAAATATTTTGCAGTCTACGACGATTTTCGTTTCCGTGCATGGCAGGATTTTGACGAGTTGAGTTTTTTCTACCGCGCGAACTGTTTTGCACTTCTGCAACGCTACAAAGATGCTGAAACTTTTTATAGCGAGGCGCTGAAAATAAAATCTGACTTCCCTGAGGCTAAACAGAATCTTAAGCTGGTGCGTCAAAATAAAAATGACTCTATGGCGCGTGAAGTTAAAAGTTTGTGGCACTTGCACGATTGGCGCAGTGTACCGATTTTCATAAATGCGCGTGATCGCATTAACGTGATGAAACAGCTGATTGATTGGTTGCTTGCCGCCGATTATCGCAACATTATAATTTTGGATAATGATTCGACGTACCCAAAACTTTTGGAATATTATTCAGAGCTTGAAAAAAATTCTGCGGTACAAATTATTCGGCTTAAAGAAAATCTCGGTTATAAGGCGCTGTGGAAGTCAAATATTTTGGAGAAATTAAAAATTTCTACGCCGTATGTTTATACCGACCCCGACGTCGTGCCGCATGAAAAATGTCCAAAAGATTTTGTACGCCACCTTTACGAAATTTTAATCACGCACAAAGAATTTAGAAAAGTTGGACCTTCGCTTATTTGGGAGGATATAACTTTCTTTGACAAAAAACTTTGGCAACATATTGAATCCGATTTTGAAAAGCAGGCGCCGGTTGATAAAAATCTGTGCTACGCCAATATCGATACGACTTTTGCCCTGCATTCCAATACACGAAATTACAGCTTGAGGTTTTCAGTGCGCACTTTGAATGATATGCGGCTGAAACATTTGCCGTGGTATTTTGATTATGACAATTTAGCCGAAGATGAAAAATATTATCTTGAACACGCCGATAAAAGCGCGTCACTTGCTGAAAAGTTTAGGAGTAGGAATTAGTAAGTAGTAAGTAGTGAGTAGTTGGTAGTAGTTAGTGATTAGGTAAATTAAATTATGATTGATAAATTACAAAAAATTGAAGACCGATACCGTGAAATTGAATCGCAGTTGGGCGATCCGTCCGTAGTTGCCAACGTTGACAGATTTACTAAGTTGACGCGCGAACTTGCTACGCTTGAACCGATTGTGAAAAAATTTCGCGAATACAAAAAAATTCTCGCGCAGATTGACGAAGATAAAACCTTGTTTGAAACTGCCGACGACGAAGAATTAAAATCCATAGCGGCGGAGGAACTTGCCGAGCTGAAAAAGTCTAAGGCGGAGCTTGATAAAGAGTTGCCGATTTTACTTTTGCCTAAAGACCCCAACGACGACAAAAACGTTATCGTGGAAATTCGCGGCGGAGTTGGCGGCGAAGAGGCGGCGCTTTTTGCAGGAGACCTTTTCAGAATGTACACGCGCTACGCCGAGCGGCAGGGTTGGCGCGTCGATATCGTTGACTCCAATCCTACGACAATCGGCGGCTTTAAAGAAATTTCTTTTACCGTTGACGGTCAAGGCGCGTACAGCAAGATGAAATATGAAAGCGGCACGCACCGCGTTCAGCGCGTACCCGTCACCGAATCCGGCGGCAGAATACATACAAGCGCCGTAACCGTTGCCGTGTTGCCGGAAGCTGAAGAAGTTGACGTTGAAATAAATCCAAACGACCTGCGCATTGATACTTACTGCGCGAGCGGCGCCGGTGGACAGTACGTCAACCGCACTGAAACCGCCATTAGAATTACGCACTTGCCGAGTGGAATTGTCGTGCAATGTCAAGATGAAAAATCTCAGCTGAAAAATAAAGAAAAGGCTATGCGCGTACTTCGTGCAAGAGTTCAAGATTTGGCGGTACGTGAACAAAATGAGGCCATTGCGGCTGACAGAAAAAATCAAGTCGGTAGCGGCGACCGTTCAGAAAGAATCCGCACATATAACTTTCCGCAGGGCAGAGTTACCGACCACAGAATAGGTATGACACTTCATAAATTGGACGACGTTTTAAACGGTGATTTGGACGAAATTATTTCAGCGCTGATAACTGCCGACCAATCTAAACGCTTGACTGAAAATTAGAATTGAAATGAACTTTATTGAACTTGGTAAAAAAATTTATCGCTTGAACAATCCGCGAGAGGCTCACCGTTTCGCGGTTTTTTTGGCGCGATGTTGCCTTCACCCTCAACGTATGGAGCGCCTTCAAGAATTTTTCAACCAATCTGACATACTGAAAAAAATTGCGGACGTTTATCCCTTTGTCTACGAACAGCCTACGCGAGCTTTTTTCTACCATAAATCGACTTTTGATGAGCGTATGACTTTAGTCACCGACCATATGAAATTTATGACAGAAAATCTGCGCGAAGATTTTTTAATTGACGTGTACGCAGAAAAGCCGTTTGAACTTTGGAAAATGCCTATTAATGACGAACTTGGCGACTTGCACTTAGTTTTCTACGCTAAGCCCGGTCAACGCAAAGAAAGTCTTTTGTCGATAATGTTTCAGCTTGACGACGAGACGCCGATTTACCAAATTTTATTTTGGATAGCACGCGCAGATTTAATAGGCAATATCGACGACGTAACGTCCGGCACTTACGCAATGTGGATTGGCGCGATGCAGGGTCCGAATGTCGATAACGCGAAAGATATTATCAAAGTCATTACAAAAAAATCTCACGCGTACCGTACGAAAAATTTAATCCTGTACGCCGCGCAGTCCCTAGCTCGTGCGCTTAATATGCAAAAAATTTTCGCCGTCACCAATGCGGGATATTACGCCAACAATCACCTACGGCGCGACAGAAAATTAAAAACGTCGTTCAGCGATTTTTGGGAAGAATGCGGCGGGCATTTGACGAGTGACGAAAGATTTTTCAGTTTGCCGCTTATTGAAAAGCGTAAGACGCCGGAGGAAATTCCTTCGCACAAACGCGCGGCTTATCGTCGGCGTTTTGAAATGCTTGATGAACTTGACGACGCCGTACAAACCGCAGTAAAAACTATTTCAAAAGGAGCCGCTAACACCTAACAGCTAATCGCTAACATGCAAAAACATCATAAGACTAAACTTTGTGAAACGAAGGTTGAAAATTTCGGCGTACGCGTCGGCAACTTGACAATCCTTGACGACGTAAGCTTTACCATGCATTGCGGCGAATTAACCGCGCTTATCGGGCAAAACGGCGCCGCTAAATCAACCCTGCTGAAATCCATACTCGGCGAAGTCGAACATACCGGCACGCTGAATTATTTTGACGCGAAGGGTAAACATTTAAAACCGATAATCGGCTACGTACCGCAGACGCTGAAATTTGACGCGTCAAGCCCGACGTCCGTGTTGGATTTATTTATGTCCTGCCTTACGTGGAAACCGATATGGCTTTTTCCGTCGACATTCATACGCGAAAGAGTTTTAAAAAATTTACGCCGAGTGCAGGCGGAATATTTAATTGACCGCAGATTAGGCGCGTTAAGCGGCGGAGAATTGCAACGCGTACTTTTGGCATTGGCGCTTGATCCTTTACCGGATTTATTATTGCTTGACGAGCCGGTAAGCGGCGTTGACAAAGACGGCATAGAAATTTTTTACAAGCTTGCCGCTAAACTCTGCGCGGAAGAGGATATGGCGATACTTTTAATTTCGCACGACTTGGATCAGGTGAAAAAGTATGCTGACAAAGTTATTTTGCTGAATAAAAAAATTGTGAAGGCGGGAACCGTCGCAGAAGTTTTTGATATTAGTGAGTAGTAAGTAGTGAGTAGTGAGTAGTTAAAAGCTAACAGCTAATCAGGGAACAGGGATTAGGGGAGCAGGGAGCAGTTTTTTCTAACACCTAATACCTACCCTCTACCTCCTACCCTCTACTCTCTACCACCTAATCAGGGAACAGGGATTAGGGAGCAGAGAGCAGTTTTTTCTAACACCTAATACCTACCCTCTACCTCCTACCCTCTACTCTCTACCACCTAATCAGGGAACAGGGATTAGGGAACAGGGATCAGTTTTCCTAACAGCTAACCGCTAACAGCTAATAGCTAACCGCTAACAGCTAACATGGAGTTGAAAAAATGTTTAATAAAAAAATTCGTCCGCGCAGGTTGCGCATATCTGAAAATATCCGTGCGCTTGTACGTGAAAATATTTTAACCGTGAAAGATTTAGTCTATCCTATCTTCGTCGTGGCAGGTGAAAACGTACGTGAAGAAATTCCAAGTATGCCGAATTGCTACCATTTGTCGATTGACAACGCCGTTGAACTTGCGAAAAAAATTTATGATTTAGGCATTCCCGCAGTTGAAATTTTCGGTCTGCCGGAATACAAAGACGAGATCGGATCAAGTGCATGGGATATGTCTTCGCCCGTTCAACGCGCCATTTCTGCAATAAAAAAAGCCGTCCCCAACCTTGTGATAATTGGGGACGTTTGTCTTTGTCAGTACACCAGTCATGGACATTGCGGCATGATTAGGGAACAGGGATTAGGTAACAGGGAGCAGTCCCCTACCGGCTACTACGTTGATAATGATGAAACGCTTAAACTTTTACAAAAAGTGGCGTTAAGTCAAGCCGTTGCCGGTGCTGATATCATAGCGCCTTCTGACATGATGGACGGTAGAGTTGCGGCGATTCGTGATATTTTGGACGAAAATAATTTTTCAAATGTCTTGATAATGAGTTACGCCGTAAAATACGCCTCCGCCTTTTACGGTCCATTTCGTGACGCAATTCGGCGACAGAAAACAATATCAAATGGATTTTGCCAATGCACGCGAAGCATTGAAAGAAGTTGCACTGGATATTGATGAAGGCGCCGATATAATTATGATTAAGCCGGCATTGGCGTACCTTGACATTGTTGCGAAGGTGCGCGAAAAAATTAATTATCCTGTTGCCGTTTACAATGTCAGCGGCGAATATGCTATGGTTAAGGCGGCGGCGGCTAAAGGCTGGATTGATGAAAAGAGAATTGTCACGGAAAGTTTAACGTCTATGAAACGCGCCGGTGCAGACATTATCATTACTTATCATGCAATTGACATTGCCGCGTGGCTTAATGGTTAGCTTGTAAAATTACTTACTATTCACTATTAAATACTCACTACTAACTACTCACTAATTAAAATCAGATTAAACTTTTATCAAGTTGCGTTAAATTTCGTATAAAAGTTTGACACGCTATAAATAAAAACTATAAAATTAACCTGTCGAAATTGGCAGGTTTTTTAGTTTGAAAGGAGATTTTATCATGGACGAAAAAATTATTATCAGCGACGATAGCGAACTTGGACACAGCTATTACGTTTATGACGATGACTATTACTATTACGATGACGACGATTATTATTATTACGATGACTACGACGACGGCTATTATTCAAGCTATTCTTATCCGAGCTATTACAACAGTAGCTACTACTATCCCTACGACAGTTATTACTATCCCGGTTCTTATTATGACGATTATTATTATCGTGATGATGATTATTACTACTATGACGATTATCGCAGGCGCGAAAATAAAGAAAATCGCCTTACCATAAGCGGCGACACCTTGAAAGTCGGCAGTAATTATGACAATAATATTTGGCTTAACAATGCGTCGGGAAGTTACGCCAATGTAAGAGTGATTGACGCCGAACATAACAGCCACAATATTTTCATAGCCGGCAATTCGCGTAACAACTCCATAATCGGTGGCAACGGCAACCCGACACTTTGGGGAGGCGGCGGTTCATCAAATACGCTTATAGGCGGTGCAAGGCGCGATGTCTTTTGGTATGAAGGCGGCTCAAGAGACGTTGCAAAAAATTTTGGTACAGGTGACAGCGATTATTCTGACGTTGTCAATTTTTCCAATATCACTTGGTCAAGCATAAACCGTGACAGCGCGTCAATCACCTTTAATATGGCGAATGGAAATTATATTCAACTGCAACCAGGTTCATCTTATGACGACGATCCGATTTTATTTTCCGGCAACGGCAGGGATATTTACAAAATGAAAATCGCGCAGAATACTTCTACCAATCTGAATTATCGCGGCGACATTAAAACTTTTTATTTCAGCAATCCTGGTCAACTTATGGTAAGCGGCTCGGGCAATAATATTTGGCTTGGCGGTGAAAGCGGACAAAACTATTACAACGTCACGACGATTAACGGCGGCGCAAGTTCCGGCTACAATACGCTTATGGGAAATGCCGATTCAAATGTAATTTACGGCGGTAGCGGCGTTTCAACTTTATGGGGCGGTACCGGCGTTGCGACGGATACATTGATAGGCGGCGAAGGTCCCGAAACATTTCGGTGCGGCAAAAATGAAGGCAGTGATATTGTTTACACTAATCAAGGGCACGACATAATTTCGCTGTACGACGTAAATTTAAGTGACATTACCTCTGCAGAAGTGGTAGGCGAAGTTGTGGCTATCGGCTTTAATACCGGCACTTTCTTAAATGTTCACAATACCGCCGAAGTCACGTCGATTTTCCAACTCTCTGACGGCAAGCGATACAATTACAATCGCAGTACCAATCAATGGCAAGGAGCATGAGAATTAAGAATTAAGAATGTAGAATTAAGAATGTAGAATGTAGAATTAAGAGCTACCGACTAAATAAAAAGTTTTAACCGCACTGATTAAATTATCGGTGCGAATTTTTTTTCTTGCAATTAATAAATCTAAATGCGATAATTACCGCGAAAAAAATTTTCTCGGAAGTTACATTACACGGGAGGAAAAAATAATTATGTCAACAGTTGTAATAACGGGTACTCAGTGGGGCGACGAAGGCAAAGGGAAAATTGTAGATTATCTTGCCGCGCAGGCTGACACCGTCGTAAGATATCAAGGCGGCTCCAACGCAGGACATACCGTAAGCGTAAACGGCGAAGAATACAAACTGCGCCTTATGCCTTCCGGCATTTTGTACAAAGGGACTCTTTGCGTAATTGGCAACGGCGTAGTTTTTGATCCGCAGGTTTTTCTTGAAGAAATTGACGCCATGAAAAAGCGCGGCGTCGATACGTCGAATATTCGCATTTCAAATCGCGCTCATGTAGTTATGCCGTGGCACAAACTTTGTGATGAACTCGGCGAAAATCTGCGCGGGGAAAATAAAATTGGTACGACAAAGCGCGGCATTGGTCCATGCTACATGGATAAGGCGGACAGAGTCGGCATAAGAGTTTGTGATTTAATTGACCGTGAAGACTTTGCCGAAAAATGCCGTGAAGTTTTGGATCAGAAAAATTTTTTGCTCAAGCAGATTTATAATCACGAACCTTTGAACTACGAAGAAATTTTGAAAGAATACGAAGGTTATGCGGAAAAAATTGCGCCGTATGTCTGCGACACGATAACGCTTTTAAATGAAGAAGTTGACGCCGGTAAAAAGATTTTGTTTGAAGGCGCACAGGCTACCATGCTTGATATTGATTACGGCACTTATCCATACGTTACGGCAAGTCATCCAATTTCCGGCGGCGTATGCGTGGGAGCGGGCATTGCGCCGAAAAAAATCGGTAAAGTCGTCGGAGTCGTCAAGGCATATTGTACGCGTGTAGGTGAAGGTCCATTCCCTACAGAGCAGCTTAATGAGATAGGCGATAAAATTAGAACTGCCGGACATGAATTTGGCACGGTGACAGGGCGTCCGCGCAGAACAGGGTGGCTTGATGCTTGTGTCGTCAAGTACGCGGGGCAACTTTCCGGTATTGACTGCATGGCGGTTACGCGCCTTGACATTCTTGACGGTTTTGACGAAATTAAAATGTGTACCGCCTACGAAGTTGACGGCAAAATTATCAGTGACATTCCCGCCAGCCTAAAGGTTTTGGCTAAGGTTAAGCCGGTCTACGAAACTTTTACGGGATGGAAGGAGGATATTTCAAACATAAGAAATTACGCAGATTTACCTGTCAACGCGAAAAAATATCTTGAACGTATGGCGGAAGTTACAAAAATTAGTTTAGGCATTATCTCCGTAGGTCCGAATCGCGACCAAACAATTATCGTAGACAAAAATATTTTCTAGAGGATTGTTTTGAAGGGAGAAAATTTTATGCGTTACATTGAGTTTGGCGAGGACAAGCGCAAAGTCTCAGAAATTGTCATGGGGCTTATGCGCATTGCCGATATGAGCACAAAGGAAGTTGCAACGCTGATTGACACCGGTCTTGAAGTTGGTATTAACTTTCTCGACACTGCCGATTGCTACGCAAAGGGCAAGGCTGAAGAAATTCTCGGCGACGTGTTTGTAGAAAATCCTAACCTGCGCGAAAAAGTTTTTCTGCAGTCAAAGTGCGGCATTCGCATTGACGAAGATTTCACGTACTTTGATTTTTCACGTGAACACATTTTAAACGCCGTAGACGCCGGTTTAAAGCGTCTTAAGACTGATTATCTTGACTGCTTGCTTTTGCACCGTCCCGACGCTTTAATGGAGCCTGACGAAATTGCAGAGGCGTTTACAAAACTTTATGACGCGGGCAAAGTTAAAAATTTCGGCGTAAGCAATTTTAACCCGATGATGATGTCAATGCTCGGCGACGCGTTAAATTTCCCCATTGTCACAAATCAAGTTCAATTTTCAATCGCACATACGCCGATGCTTGACGCAGGTTTTCAAGTCAATATGCACTGGGACGGCGCGGTTATGCGTGACGGCGGGATTTTGGAATATTGCCGCGTTAAAGGCATTGTCATTCAAGCGTGGTCGGCGTTGCAGTACGGCTACTTTGAAGGCGTATTTCTCGGCTCGGAAAAATATCCTGAACTCAACAAAGTTTTAAATCGTATGGCGGAGGAAAAAGGCGTAACACCTACGGCGATAGCGCTTGCTTGGATTCTGCGTTACCCCGCAAAAATACAGGCGGTTATCGGCACGACAAAACCTGCGCGGATTAGAGAATCTGCTAAGGCTACTGACTTCACGCTTACAAAAAAGGAATGGTACGAAATTTATTTGGCGGCGGGGAATAAGCTTCCGTGATTTTTAGCGGCTGTTTATAAATAAAAAATATGGCGTGTCTGTAGTTCCGGCAGTGTTGTAAGTTTTAGCTTGACTGTATGCAGTTAGGGTACAGCCGCGCCTTTTTTGTCTACAACCTTCAAAAAATATAGTATAGAGAGTATTTTTATTGAATTATAATTACGTGCAATATTGGGTTGAAAAACGTTTTGGCACACCTCCTTTTGAAGGAGATTTTCCGACGGTCGGAAAATACAGTTTTCCGCAACTCGCTCGGACAAATTTTATTCCCGAAGAGCCGGTATTTTGGATTAAATTGTTGAAATAGAGAAATTACAATTCTGAAAGTGGAGGAAAATAATGGCTGTTTGCGGATGCGGCTTATGTGGGTATCAAATTCGTTATCACGGAGAACCTGAAGGTACAGATCCTGTCCAGCACATTTTTTGCCACTTAGACGATTGGCGAGACCTTGAAAAAGAAAATTTGAACGCTGATTGGTTGGAATGGGAACATGACGAAATTTTTTTCTATGCTTGGAGATGTGCACGTTGTAAAACTTTTACATTTTTTAATGACCGCTGGAAAAATATTGGAATTTATACGCCAACAGAAGAGTTTTCTTCTGCACCAATGCAAGAACCTTTTGAGTTCGGACCTTTTTGGGATGATTTCCAGTGGTTTGAAATTACCGAGAGCGCCGATAATCGCGCCTCTGAAGTGCTTACTAAATTTCCTATTCATCGTTGGCTCGCTAAAAATGAAGATGAAATGCGCATTTACGAAGACGAAGCACGTACAAAATGCGTCGCGCAGTTCAAACGTTTTCAATGTCCGGACAAAGTGACTGTTCAAACAATGTCGCTTAATTCGTTAAAAAAAATGCTTGCGAATTGGGACGACATAGAATTTTTTTACCACAAAGTCTACTATAATTTTATGCGTGATACTGACGGTAAGATTAACATTTGGCGCGGACAAGGTTATAATCATTCGGTATATTCCGCCGATAAAACCGACGTTGAAGAAATTGTCAACACAAAATTTCTGATTGACGGCAAGTCAATAGCAGAAGTTCAAGCAGAAATCGAACTTTAGAATTTTTTAGATTGAGGAGTTGAATAATATGAAAATATATGAAGGCAATGTCACGGGGCGCGGCTTGAATTTTGCAATAGTCGTATCGCGTTTTAACGAATTTATCACCAACAAACTTTTGAGCGGCGCACTCGACACGCTGAAACGTCACGAAACGCCGGAAGAAAATATCAGCGTCGCTTGGGTACCCGGCGCATTTGAAATTCCACTTGTCGCTAAAAAGCTTGCCGAATCCAAAAAATTTGATGCGGTAATTTGTCTCGGCGCTGTAATTCGCGGTTCAACGACGCATTATGATTATGTCTGCAACGAAGTTTCAAAAGGCGTCGCGCAGGTCAGCTTACAAACCGGCGTACCTGCAATTTTCGGCGTAGTAACTACAGAAAATATTCAGCAGGCAGTTGAACGCGCAGGTACGAAGGCAGGGAACAAAGGCGCTGATGCCGCAATGTCCGCTATGGAAATGGCAAATTTGTTAAAAAATATAGATATTAAGAAGAAATGGTCAAGGAAAACTACGAAGTCAGAGGAATGACTTGCTCGGCGTGTTCTGCGCGGGTTGAAAAAGCCGTTGTAAAAATCGTCGGCGCGGATAATGTCAGCGTAAATCTTTTGACAAATTCAATGCAGGTTAAGCGTGGCGAAAATATTTCAGCAGATGAAATTATCGGCGCGGTTGAAAATGCCGGTTACGGCGCGTCACTGAAAAAATCTGTAAGCGATAGAAATGCTACCGGCTACAAGCTACCGGCTACAGGCTATCAAATCGACAATGAAGTTGACGCCATGAAAACGCGTTTGACTTGGTCGATAATTTTTTTGTTGCCGACAATGTATATCGCAATGCATCAAATGCTTGCGTCAATGTTCGGTGTACCCGTACCCGCCATAGTCAGTGAAATTTTCGACGGCAGAGAAAACGCCGTAACCTTCGCATTCGCGCAGTTTTTATTAATCCTGCCGATAATGTACCTTAACTGCAGATATTATATCAACGGCTTTAAAAATCTTTTTCACGGCGCACCGAATATGGACACGCTTGTAGGCTTAGGTTCAATGGCGGCGGCGGTATTCGGCGCTTTTTCGCTTTTCAGAATAGGTCAAGGCTTAGGGCACGGCGATTTAATTTTGGTTGACGAATACGCGCAGAATTTGTACTTTGAATCGGCAGGCATGATTGTCACGCTTATCACGGTCGGAAAATATTTTGAAGCGCGTGCTAAAGGCAAAACTACGCAGGCAGTTCAAGCGCTGATTAATCTTGCACCGAAAACGGCAAGCGTGATTCGTGACGGCGTAGATGTTCAAATTTCGGTTGACGAACTTGTTAAAGGTGATGAAATTGCCGTAAGACCTGGTGAAAGTTTTGCGGCGGACGGAATTATTTTTGAAGGCGAAACGACGGTTGACGAATCGGCGATAACCGGCGAAAGTTTACCTGTCAACAAAACGATTGGCGATAAAGTTACAAGCGGCACGATTAATCGCGGCGGCTTTGTAAAATTTCGCGCTGTAAATGTCGGTGAGGAAAGTACCATTCAAAAAATTATCGCATTGGTCGAGGAGGCAAGCGCCAGTAAAGCGCCGATAGCGAAGTTGGCTGATAAAATTGCAGGCGTCTTTGTACCGGCTGTAATTTGCATTGCGATATCGGCGGGAAGTTTTTGGCTTATGAACGGTGCGACGGTTGAGTTTGCATTTTCCATAGCCATTTCAATTTTGGTTATAAGTTGTCCCTGCGCGTTGGGTCTTGCCACGCCGGTAGCGATTATGGTCGGTACGGGCAAAGGTGCTGAACACGGCATTTTGATAAAGTCCGGCGAGGCGTTGCAGACGGCGCACGAAGTCAACACAGTTGTTGTAGATAAAACCGGCACGCTGACTGAAGGCAAGCCCTTTGTCACGGATATTATAACTTTTGACGTTGCGGTTGACGAGCTTTTAAAAATTGCGGCAGGGCTTGAAAGTAAGAGTGAACACCCGCTTGCAAAGGCAGTGACAAATTACGCCGCTGAAAATAATATCGCGCCGTTGGAAATGTCGAATTTTCAAGCAGTCTTCGGCAAAGGCATTCAAGCTACCGCCTCAACGCTCCTCCCTACAACCTACCCTCTACAATCTACTACCTATATATGCGGCAATGAAAAATTTTTCACCGAGCGCGGCTTTAATCTCAACGAAATTAATGAAAAAATTTCTGCGCTTGCCAACGAAGGCAAAACGCCGATTATTATAGGGAGCAGGGAAGAGGGAACAGGGAACAGGATTTTAGGCATCATAGCCGTTGCGGACGTTGAGAAAAAAAGTTCGATTGACGCCGTAGCCGAATTTAAAAATTTGGGTCTTGACGTTGTAATGGTGACGGGCGATAATTACGGCGCGGCGCAAAAGATTTCTGCGCGGGTTGGTATTGAAAATTTTGTCGCGGAAGTTTTGCCGGAAGGTAAAGCGGCGGAAATTGAAAAGTTGCAACGCGGCGGTAAAAAGGTTGCCATGATAGGTGACGGCGTTAATGACGCTCCGGCGCTTGTTAAGGCGGATTTAGGCATTGCGATTGGCGCGGGTACGGACGTTGCCGTTGAAAGTGCGGACGCGGTTTTGGTAAAAAATAATTTACTTGACGCTGTCAGTGCCATTAAACTGAGTCGCGCCGTTATGCGGAATATCAAGCAAAATTTATTTTGGGCATTTTTCTACAACGTCATCTGTATTCCCGTTGCGGCAGGAATTTTTTATCCGACATTCGGCTTGAAACTTTCACCGATGATAGGCGCGGCGGCAATGAGTATGTCAAGTATTTGCGTCGTACTCAATGCGTTGCGTTTAAAATTTTTCAGCGTCGAACATTCAGACAACGTTACGGCAGAAAAAATTTCCGCGCAGGTTCACACTGAAAATATTTCACTGCAAAATTTAGAGGAGGATTTACAAATTATGAAAACCACTTTGAAAATCGAAGGTATGATGTGTAAACACTGCCAAAAACACGTACACGACGCATTGGCGAAAATGGACGGCGTCACGGACGTTGAGGTAAGCTTGGAAAATAAAAATGCGGTCGTCACTTCCGATAAAGAAATTTCAACCGCAGATTTTAAAAAGGTGATTGACGACGCAGGTTACGAACTCGTCGCGTAATATTTACCACTGTTCAAAAACTTTACCATTAAGTTTTGCACCAAGTTTTACGGCAGGATTAATCCAATTTCCATTCGCTTCATAACTTGCCATACGATTTTTTATCGCCTGCGGATTAGTGTACGCAATTCCATTTCCTGCAGAATTTTTCATAGATGAAATAACAACTTGATAAGCCTTGCTGTTAGTGTCAATTCCGGCGTCACGAATTTTTTTAGTTCCCGACTTGCTGTCAAGCGGTACGCCCAACATTCCATTGAGATAATCATTTACGTTACGAACCATTAACATTTAAACCGCCTCCTTGCAGTATTTTTAGAAAATTTCTGCGCCGGAAAATTTTTTCCTGCCGCTTAGAAAATAGATATAGGAGTTTGTGGTTATGTCACAAGTCAACTAAAAAAAAGAAGATGTTAATTCTATTCTCGGTCAGATATTGGAAAAAAGCGAATATCCCATATATTCCGGCTTGTCAAATCTTTATCGCGGTGTGCTTAATGCTGCCGGAGAAGTGGATGGATGCTGTACGAAATATAATGCCGATCAGTTAATTTGTCGGAGTAAAAAAATTTAAATGAATTATTTTTTGATAGACTACGAAAATGTAAATGTTGCGGGATTTGACGGCGTTTCAAATTTAACTGAAAGCGACTACGTCATTGTTTTTTACAGCGAAAATGCCGAAACGCTGACGTTCGGTCTGCACAGAAGAATTACTGAATCAAAGGCAAATTTCCAATTTCAAAAAGTTGCCGTGAAAGAAAAAAATGCGTTGGACTTCCAACTTTGTACATATTTAGGCTTTTTAGTAAACGACACATTGACTTCCGAAGATGATGAAAAAAATTTTTACTATATCGTGTCGAATGACAAAGGCTATTCTGTCTTGCCGGAGTATTTAAAAAAATTCGGTGCAGATGTGAAAATTGTAAGCAACTTGTCAAAAAAAGTCGTGACACCTGCCGCGCCTAATCCTGCGCCTAAAGATACTTCTACTGCATCAACGACGCCGACTAAGCCGAATTCTGCGACAAAGCCGGTCGGTGAATTGGAAAAGACGCTCATCAAAGTTTTGAAAATGAACGACGTATCAGAAATTGTCAGAAACATAAATAATTTGAAAACCAAAACAGAAATAAATAATTATTTGTGCAAAAAATTTAGTTCGCAAAAAGGCGGCGAAATTTATCGCGCCATAAAACAATTTATCAAAGTTTGAATATAAATTAATCCACTAAAAAACCGCGTATCGTAATTTGTACGCGGTCTTTTTTTATTACGACGAAAAAGTAACTGTGGCGATTACACTTCCGAAAAAGTCAATTTAAAAATTTTGAATTACTCTTGAGGACGCGGTTTTCTGATAAAGCCGAGAACAATAGCGCCGATAATTGAACCAACCGCAATGGCGATTAAGTAGCCCAGAGGATTGCCGATTGTGGGAACTACGAAAATGCCGCCGTGAGGAGCCATAAGCGTGCAGTCAAAGAACATTGTTATAGCGCCGGTAATTGCTGAACCGATGACGCAGGCGGGAATAACGTGGAGCGGATCACCTGCGGCGAAGGGAATAGCACCTTCAGTGATGAACGAAAATCCCATAATGAAGTTGGTAGGAGCGGTTTTTTGTTCACTCAAAGTAAATTTGCTCTTGAAGAAAATCGTAGCGATAGCTATTGCAATAGGAGGTACCATGCCGCCTGCCATGACAGCCGCCATGACGTAGTAGTTGCCGCTAGCCAAAAGACCGACGCCGGTAACATAAGCCGCCTTATTCAAAGGACCGCCCATATCAACCGCCATCATACCGGCGACAACTGCGCCCATCAAAACTTTAGCCGAAGGATCCATATTCGCCAGAGTATCTTGCAACCAAGCGTTGACTGCCGAAACCGGCGGACCTATGACAAAGTTACAAATAAGACCAATGATTAATACACCGAGTAACGGATAAAACAGAATCGGTTTTGTACCTTCCAAAGACTGCGGCAGGAAGCTGAGGAATTTTTTCAAGAAGTTTAAGAGCCAACCTGCGATAAAACCTGCCAAAAGTGCGCCTAAGAAACCGGAGCCGTTAGCGCCGGAAAGTGCGCCGCCTACAAAACCTGCCGCAAGCGCGGGACGGTCTGCAATGGACATTGCAATAAATCCTGCCAATACCGGTAACATAAAGCCGAATGACGCGCCGCCTATTGAGTTAAAGATATGCGCCAAAGGAGTAATGTTACCGAACTTGCTGCGTTCGTCTGCCGGTAAGGCGTTCAAGTCAACGGCAAAACCGTCAATTAAGAATGAAATAGCAATTAAAATACCGCCGCCGATAACGAAAGGCAACATATGCGAAACGCCGTTCATCAAATGCTTGTAGACTTGGCGTCCGATACTTTCATCAGTACCGCCGCCGCCACCTTCGTCACCTGCGCTGTCGCCTGCTTTAGCGTGATAAATCGGAGCAGAGCCGCTTAATGCGCGGTCAATAAGTTCATCAGCCTTGTTAATACCGTCGGCAACTTTCGTAATGACAACGTGTTTGCCGTCAAAACGCGCCATTGCAACGTTTTTATCCGCCGCAACAATGATGCCGTCAGCCTTTGCAATTTCGTCTGAGGTTAAAACATTTTTAGCACCGCCTGAACCGTTCGTCTCAACTTTAATTGAGATGCCGCGTTTTTTGGCGTGCTGTTCCAAACTTTCCGCCGCCATGAAGGTATGCGCGATACCGGTAGGACACGCGGTAACGGCAAGGATTTGAATATGGTCGGCAGTGGCAACAGGTGCCGCGTTTGCACTGTCAGCAGGCGCTTGGAATTTGCCGTCTTCCTTGTCGTCAATAATCTGTAAAAATTCTTCTTTGGTCTTGGCTTTAATCAGTGCTTCTTTAAAGTCAGGATCCATAACCATTGTGGCGAGTTTCGACAGAATCATTAAATGTTCGTCGTTGCCGCCGTCCGGCGCGGCTATTGCGAAGAATAAACGCGCGGGGTTACCGTCCATTGACTGAAAATCAATACCTTCGGGAATGGTCATTGCGGCAAGTCCCGGTGCTTTAACGCCGGAAGACTTCGCGTGCGGTGTCGCAATGCCGTCGCCCAATCCCGTTGTACCTGACGCTTCACGCGCCTGTACGTCTTTTAAGTATTGAGCCTTGTTTTTGAGGTTGCCGCCTTTTTCCATAAGATCAACCAAATGCGATATTGCATCCGGCTTATCTTTGACTTTTGCACCGAGATCGATGCTTGCATTTTTCAGCAAATCGGTAACTCTCATTATCCTCACATCCTTTATAAGAGAATTTATTTCTTAACGGCTTTCACGAATTTGGGATAATGTGGCGTTTCTCCTTAGTTCATAATTGCCGGGTTAAGCGGGGTTAGATGATAGTTGTTAGCTATTAGCTATTAGCTTTTAGCGATTAGCGGTTAGCTTTTAGACTACTCACTAACTCACTACTCACTACTTACTACTTACTAATTCTTAATTCCATAACGGCGGTTCAGATATTAAAATCCAAACCGCCGCCGATAGAGACATTTTATTCAGACAAACTTTTACGTTATTTTTCCAAAAAGTTTAAAAGACTATTTAAAATTTGCCGTTCCATCACTGTTTACGGTAATTTGACTTACTGAAAGAAGGTCAACATTTTCCCAGTAAATATCTACGCCGTTATCGAATACTAAGCGCAAATCCCAGTATTGACTGTTTTCACCGGAATTAAATCTGATCGTGGCATATTCGCCCGGCGCAAGCGTACCTGTATCGCCGAGAAGGTCTTCTTCCCAGTTGTTGGAATTAGCAGAGCTGCAGTAAAGATTGTAAATCGTCGATCCGGTATTGTTGACAAGTACGAAATCCTGCGCTCCCGCGAAAGCCTGTGCCTGTGCAATCAGCATTACTGCCGCCGCCAAGACCATTACACGAAGATACCTAAACATTGAAAACACCTCTTTTAAAGATTTGGGTTAATAACTTTTCGCCGCGTTACACGGCATATATCAAGAGAAATTTTCCCTGATTTTTGTGAAGTTTGTAGAGAAAAGTCAATCCCACTCAACAGATATTCGCGAACCTTTACTGTAAAGCGTCATTTCATTGCGGGAATAAAGATTTTCTTTCTTCCATTCATAACTTTTGCCGTTTGAAAAGACTATTTTAATGTTCCAATATTTATTACTGCTACTGATAGGGATATTTCCCAAAATGTATCCTTTGCCACTGGGAATTTGGTTACTGTTCTGTCGGTGCGAATAATAATTTCTCCCATAAGGAGCTACGTAAATTTTTGAGATAGCATAGCGGGTTTGATTGTGAATTGTTAATTCTCCGCGTGCAAAAACTGTGTTAATTGTCATGCATATAATGAGGAGCGTCAATACGAACATTGAAATAACTTTAAAGCTTTTCATCGTGTAACACTCCTTTTTAAAATTTTTGTAACATTATTAAAATCAGCTCAGAAAATTTTTTTGAATAAATCTTGTTATAGTTAATTAAGGAATTGTAGAATAACTATATTTGATGACATCAAAAGTATATGTTAAAGAATTGCCACTCGGTACAAAATGTGAGAGTCGATTGCTACCTCATTTGCCATGTCGGCTGGCAGTGCAATATATAGCCGTAATAGACATTCCTGCGTTGTTTACTATAACAAAGTTTTTGATTTCCGCGAAAGCCGAGCTATATGTCGTCGTAACGACAGCTAACGCCAAGATAAACGCGCAAATAATTCTAGCAATAGCGCTACCTTCCAAGCCGATTTATTTATGAGAAAATACTTTTAATCTTTTTGAAAATTTTCGTGCTGATAGGTTCGTCATCTTCTGTAGCGTGAAACACCTGCGCTTGACCTGCTTTAAGGCGTTCAAAAAGTTGCTCCGGCTTGCGAATGGCAGTACCTACAGCAGTTTCAAGCATCTTTTTGCCGTCGAAACGTGACAGCGGAACTTTACGACTTGCCGCGATTATAACGGCGTCCGCATTTTGAATTTCTTCGTCCGTCAATGAATGGTAAACACCTGCCGCGCCGTAGACTTCAACGCGAATATTTACGCCTAACTTCTCCGCGCAGTTTTTCAAAGACTCACGCGCCATAAATGAAGAGGATATACCGGTAGGACATGCGGTAACTGCAATGATTTTCGCACCGTTCGCAATTTGATTTTCCGGCGCTTCCGATTTATTGCGTTCAGTCTCCTTCGCGTCAATAATCTTAATGACTTCTTCCGGCGTCTTAGCGGCAATTAATGATTCGCGAAAAGTTTCGTCCATCAAAATTACTGCAAGACGACCCATTTCAGTCATTGCGGCATCACCGGCTTTAATCGGTGCTGCCATTAAAACTATAAGCCGCGCAGGTTTACCGTCGACAGAATCAAAATGGACGCCTTCAGGTACGGTTATCAATGAGATAAACGCCTTTTTAACGGCGGCATCTTGAGCATGCGGCGTTGCCAAACCGTCGGAAAGTCCCGTTGATCCTTGCGCTTCACGTGCCAAAACGTCACGGCGCACTGCTTCTCTGTCTTTAATCGCGCCTGCCGTCATAAGCAAATCTATCAGCATGTCAATCGCTTCAAGTTTTGTTGAAGGGTGTACGCCGAGTGCTATGGATTTTTTTGAAAGAAAGTTAATGATTTTCACTGTAATCACTTCCTCAACAATGTGCAATGCGCAATGCGTAATTCACACTACGCACTGCACACGCCGTAAAATAATTACCGATTATTCAAGCGTCTTTAAAAGCGCTTCAACTTCAGGACGGGTGGCAAGATTTTCAGAAAATGCCGATGCCGAGCCGGTAGCCAGTCCCATATGGAAGGCTTTAACATAATCGCCTTTTGATTCTTCGTAACCTGCGATAAAGCCGGCAACCATAGAATCGCCCGCGCCGATTGAGTTTACAAGCGTACCTTTAGGCGCAGGTGAGAAATAATCCTTGCCGTCTTCCGTCAGCAAAATAGCGCCGTCGCCTGCCATTGAAATTAATACGTTGCGCGCGCCTTTTTCCTGCAATTTTTTAGCGTATTC
>CAJOKY010000023.1 GCA_905235425.1 uncultured Selenomonadaceae bacterium | reverse complement strand
TAATCGTCTCCGCGACGCCGATTTTGGAAAATATATTGAACTACTCCGTGAAAGAAAATTTGATTGAAAACACCGTGATATTTCTGCTGAAATGATAGCGCTAAAAATAGATTTACCGTTGGAGCAGGTCAAGAATTTATTTTGCGGCGACGAAGGATATCAGACGCCTAAATTTGATACGCGCGGCGTAGTGTTGACTGCTACTAATTGAAAAATTCCGGCGGCGATATTCTCAACAAAAAAAAATCAGATATTCGCTGACTCTTACACTTGGGCTAATTCTGAATCCGTACCTGACGACAGAATTTTATCTGTTGAGAATAGTTGCATTTGAAAATGCAATACGCCTATGGATTGGCGATTAGTCGTAGGTGGTTCACCTTGACGCGGAATTTATTTTTCCGCGTTTTTATTTTTGTCTTAAATCCTTTGGAAAAATTTATAAAAATAAATTTAATGAAAAAAATCTGTAAAAACTATGGAAATTCTCCGCAAATTATGTATAATGTTAAATGGAATTATTTATTTATTTTTTAAACAGGCGGTGATTTTCTTGAGTGACATTGTTAAGATACGAGGTGTGAAGTCCGGCTTACAGCTCAGCTTTGCCAAAGGCGCCAATTTTGATGAAGTTCAAGCAAATCTTTTGGAAAAGCTCGAAACCGGCAGCAATTTTTTTATTCGCGGGACAACGGTTTACATGCAGAAAGGAGTTTTCAGCGACGAACAAAATGAGGCGTTGCGCAGAATGTTTCATCGTCACGGAATGCTTGTAAGCATGGATTTCAAACAACCGAATTTTTCCGTAACTCCCGCTGTTTCACCTATGCCTTATTCTGCACCGGTAACAAATACCGCACCTGCATTTCAGCCTAATCAGCCGGAAAGAAACACGGGCAAAATGACGGTGATTAATAAGACAATACGCGGCGGTCAAGAAGTGCGTACCGAGTCTTCAGTAATGATCTGCGGCAACGTAAATCCGGGTGCACAGGTAATTGCAGGCGGAAGTGTCGACATACGCGGTACGTGTCGTGGTATGGTGCACGCAGGCTTTTACGGCGATGAAACGGCGTTTGTCGTGGCAGATAAGCTTATGCCTACGCAAATTCGTATTGCCAACGTGATAGCGCGATCGCCTGATAACGTGAAGGAAGCGGGTATGGCGGAGCGTGCCTCTATCAAAAACGGCTATATTGTCTTTGAACCTATTATGAGATAAAATTAGGGAACAGGGATTAGCAATTAGCGATTAGCTGTTAGCGATTATCCATTAATAGCTAACCGCTAAAACCTAACCCTAAATCGGGGGATTTTTTATGAGTGAAATTATAGTTATCACCAGCGGCAAGGGCGGCGTCGGTAAAACCACTACAACGGCTAATATTGGTATGGGGCTTGCGATGCGCGGTAATCGCGTTGTCTTAATCGATACCGATACCGGCTTGAGAAACCTTGACTTACTGTTGGGACTTGAAAACAGAATCGTCTATGACTTGGTGGACGTGACAAGCGGACGCGTACCTTACAAAAAGGCGCTTGTACGTCATAAAAAGCTTGAAAATCTGTTTCTTTTACCGACTTCGCAGGTTAAAGATAAATCTGCTATTAATCCTGATCAGCTTGTGGATCTCTGCAAAGAGTTGAAAAAAGAATTCGATTTTATTATAATTGATTGCCCTGCAGGTATTGAACAAGGATTTAAAACGGCAATAGCCGCCGCCGATTGGGCGATTGTGGTTACCATGCCGGAAATTTCTGCCGTTCGTGATGCAGATAAAATTATCGGCGAACTTGGTCGCGCAGATAAAGAAAATATTAAATTAATCGTCAATCGTATTCGTCCGCAGATGGTTGAAAAGGGCGATATGTTGGATATGGCTGACATTAATGAAATTTTGTCTGTTGACTGCATAGGACAAGTTCCCGATGACGAGGCGGTAGTTATGGCGACGAATCGTGGCGAGCCCGTAATTTTAATGAAAGATTCGTATGCCGCGCAGGCTTACAAGAATATCGTCGGCAGAATGTGCGGCGAAAGTATACCTTTCTTGAAACCGCCAAAGGACGGGTTTTTTACGAGACTTAAGCGCCTGTTTGGAATGATTTAAGGGGGCTCGCTTATGTTCGACGTTCTTATGAAAATTTTCGGTAGATCTGAAAAAAAATCAGGGCAGATTGCCAAAGAGAGGTTGCAAGTCGTACTAATTCACGATCGCGCGAGTGTTTCGCCGGAGACGATGGAGCAACTTAAAGGTGACATTATTACCGTGCTGTCGAAGTATATGGATATTAACCGCAATGCTATGGAAATTACGCTTGAAAACGATGCCAATTCCGTTGCGCTTGTCGCCAATATCCCCGTTACTTCACTGCGGCATGGAAAATAGGGGGTAGGTATTAGGTGCTAGGTTTTAGCTGTTAGCGATTAGCGGTTAGCTGTTAGCTAATCCCTGCTCCCTAATCCCTGTTCCCTGATCCCTAACAGAGGTTATAAATGATAATTAAGATTTTAGAGGCGGTCGGCAACTTTGTAATACGTCGGCTTGAAGAATTCGGTACAATAGTTTTACTCTACGTCGAAACTGCAAAGCAACTTTGTCACAAGCCGCGAATCGGTCACATTATCGCGCAGATGTCGCATTTAGGCGCTGATTCGCTGTTAATAGTGTCTTTGACGTTGCTTTTTACCGGCGTTGTTTTCACATTGCAGACGGCGCATGAATTTATACGTTTCGGCGCACAGTCAACGGTCGGCGGCGTCATTGCCATTGCGATAGGACGCGAATTGGGACCGGTGCTTGTAGGCGTAGTCTGCGCGGGACGTGTCGGCGCGGCTATTACAGCCGAAATTAGTACCATGAAAGTCACTGAACAGATTGACGCGCTTAAGGTTATGGCGGTTAGTCCCGTAAATTATTTAATCGTGCCGCGAATGTTGGCTTGCATGTTCGTCGTACCGGTGCTTACGATTTTTGGCGATATAATCGGCGTATTCGGCGGCTGGCTTATTGCGGTTTACTATTCGGACATAAGCTCGTACCTTTTTATGTCTTCAATAAAAACTTTTGCAACAATGTACGATTTAACGGGCGGGCTGATAAAGGCAATGTTTTTCGGCAACGTCATAGCGGTTTTGGGCTGTTATTACGGCTTGAATTGTCCTGAAGGCGCTGAAGGCGTCGGTCAAGCTACTACAAAAACTGTCGTCGCCTCAATTATCGTGATTTTCATTTTGAATGCACTTTTGACTTTCGTGATTTACAGATGATTAAGATTAAAAATGTTAGCAAGTATTTCGGACAGAAAGCGGCTCTGAAAAATATAAATTTGGAAATTGCGGACGGTGAGACGCTGGCAATAATAGGCGGTTCCGGCTCCGGCAAGTCTACCTTACTGCGCCTTATGATAGGGCTGATTAAACCCAGTGAAGGCGAAATTTGGATTGGTGACGACGAAATTTCCAAAATGGATGAAAAAGAAATTACGCGAGTTCGGCTGAAAATGGGAATGGTCTTTCAATACTCCGCGCTGTTTGATTCAATGACGGTAGGCGATAACGTAGCTTTCGGATTGGTTGAACACAGCGAGTTGCCTAAAGATGAAATTCAAAAAATTGTACGCGAAAAGTTAAGGCAGGTTGGGCTTGAAGGCGTGGAAGATCGTATGCCGAATGAACTTTCCGGCGGTATGAAAAAGCGTGTTTCACTTGCAAGAGCCATTGCATTTGGACCGGAAATTATTTTTTATGACGAGCCGAGCTCCGGTCTTGATCCGATAACTACGAACAGGATTGACGAGCTGATAATTTCAACGCAAAAGGCGCTTAAAGTGACAAGCATTGTAGTCACTCATGATATGGTTAGCGCCTGCAAAATTGCGAACAGGATAGCTATGGTATACAACGGCGATTTAATAGCGGTTGATACTGTTGAAAATTTTAAGAAGATTGATGATCCAAGAGTTAAAGAATTTTTCCGAGTGGTTGATTAATGAGTAGGAGGTAGGGAGTAGGAGGTAGAGGGTAAAAATCCTACTATCTACCCTCTACAATCTACTCCCTAAAAAAAGAGGTGTTTTGATGTCGGCAGCAGCGAAAGTTGGGGCGTTTACAATCGGCGGACTTCTGATGCTTAGTTCGGCGGTTTTTACTTTAGGAAACTTTAATTTCAATTCCGAAGATGATATTGTATTCTTTGCCAACTTCAAGCAGGTTTTGGGGCTTTCCCCGCAAGCTGATGTTAAATTGAACGGAATATCCGTAGGTAAAGTGGACGACTTAATAGCTTCGTCCGGCAGTGTCACGGTTGTTATGAGGGTTTCTCCAAATACAAAAATTCCTACAGATTCCAAAGTTACGATAACCAGCGTTGGCGTAATGGGTGAAAGATTTATAAACATAATTCCCAGTACCGATAACGGCGAATACATTAAAAGCGGCGATTATCTTTTCGGCGTGGAAGAAGCCGGAATGAACAATATGTTTGAAAATCTCAACAAAGTTATGGCTAAGGTTGAAGATTTATTGGGCGATGTGCAAAAAATAATAGGCAATGACAAATTTCAAAAATCCGTTGCCGAGATGAGTGATAACATGATGCAGGCGTCCAAAAATATAAATGATATAACTGCAGTCATGGGGCGAGTTGCCATGACAAATGAAGAAAATATCAACGATATGGTTGGACAGATGAACGGCATTTTACAAAGTATGGGTAACAGTATGGCGACGGTTGAACACATGATGAACAATATTGATTCATTTGCCGGTGATCCAAAGACGGCGCAAACTCTTCAAGATACTTTGCAAAATATTTCTGATACTACGAAAAACGTTGCGCATATGGCGGAAAATATGGATAAATTTGCCGGCGACCCTAAAGTTGCCGAAGACCTTAAACAGACTGTAAGCAACGCGAAAAGTATTACTGAGCGCGCAGATGATATTTTAGGCAAGGTACAGGGTGCAAGTGATAAGGTGTCGAAAATTGACGTTACGCCTTCTGTTGACGTAATGTACAGCGGCGGCAAGTCTAATTGGACGGCAAATTTTAATGTTGACATAACCGACGGCAATACTTCATTGGACGTAGGCGCGGAACATATCGGCGACGGTACGAAATGGAATTTGCAGGCGGGAAAAAAATTTGGAACTGATTTCGGTGCTCGCGCAGGAATTATCGCAGGTAAACCCGGCATAGGGCTTGACGCTTACGCGGGTGATAAATTAAAATTCTCTGCCGAAGCTTATGACATTAACGACGTAAAGGTAAGGTTGAAGTCACAATACAAAATTTCGGACTCAACTTATATTTTAGGTGAATGGCACGATATAAATCACAAAGACGACCGTGCCGCCTATTTCGGCATAAAGCAGGAATTTTAGATTGGCAATAGTCTAATTGGAGGGGATAACGTGAATTTTTACAGCCATATTTTAAAGAAATTGCGCTTAAAGAAATTGGCGGCAGTTGCCGCAATGGGGCTTATGAGTTTTTCATTTTCGGCAGAGGCGGCGCAGGAAATTAATTTAGATTTGGACGAGACGATACAACGCGCATTGGCGAATAACCGCGTAATAAAGCAGGCAATTACCACGCGTGAAACTGCGTATTGGAAATTCAGAAATGCACGCAGACAGACGGCGCCCAAAGTAACTTTAGGTGCTGACTGGGGTGCGGGCGGTGGTCCTGCCGTTGCAGGCACTTACGGTGCCGATAAACATCGCAGATTTAGCGAATCGGCGTCATTTTCAATACCGCTTGAAGTCAACGGCTCATTCAAGGAAGGGCGAATCGCCGCGCGTTACGGTATAAATTCTGCCGACTTGCAACTTGAAAATACTTTGCAGGCAGTTCGTCAACAGGCGACGGTTTATTATTTCGACATACTTCAATGCAGAAATTTAATCAAGGTTGAAGAAGACAACGTCCGCACTTTGCAGGAGCATTTGAAAAACGTCAACGCCCAATTTCGTGCCGGTACAGTTGCAAAGGCTGATATCCTTTCTACCGAAGTTCGCCTTGCCAATGCTCAACAGTCACTGATAACCGCGCAGAATAATTACGACATTGCCATTGCTAAGCTTGACAATTATATTTTACTGCCTGCCGATACAATAATTTATCCTCAAGACGAATTGACGCATGTAAAATACAATGTGGATTTGGAATCATGCACGGCATATGCGCTTGACAATCGTCCCGACGCGGCGGCGGCTGATTTTGCCGTTAAAAGCGCCGAGTCTTCAATTCGTGCGGCTAAGGCGGGATATATGCCAAGTGTCAATGCAGTAGCATCCACCGGCTTAAGTTCAAATTCATTTCCCTTTAAACCCAATTCAGACGGCGAATCGTGGACAATCGGTTTAAGTGCGTCGTGGGATGTTTTTGACGGCGGCATTACCGAGACGCTGATTAAGCAGGCAGAAGCCAGCCTTGTAAATGCGCAGGAAGATGCCGCGATTTTGAAAGAATCTATACAGCTTGACGTTCAATCGGCGATTTTAACACTTCGTGCGGCAGAAAAAAATATTGAGACGACGCAGGTTGCAATAAGAAGTGCAGAGGAAGATTACCATATCGCGCAGGTACGCTACGCGGCAGGTGTCGGCACGAATTTGGACGTTATGGACGCCTCCGATAAAGTCACGCAGGCTAAGACGAATTACTATACCGCGCTTTACAATTACAACACAGCGAAGGCGTCGCTTGATAAAGCAATGGGTATTCCGGTAGGTATTGACGTGACGCGTTACGTTGCGGCAGAAGAACTTGGTAAATCACCGCAAGAAGCTCGCGAAGAAGCCGCGCGCTCTGTTGAAAATGCAGAAGTACCTGTAATGAATGCGCCTGCGCCGGTAGTTACAATTAATATGACGCCGGAAAATTATATGAATTTCTTTGAACCGCCCGCTATAAATCCCAATGTGACCTATGACAAACCCACTGATAACACGAAGGCTGAAACTCCCGCCTCTGCTGAAAATAAACCTGCTGAAAATAAACCTGCTGAAAATAAATCTGCTGACGGTACAGTTGAAACTTTCGATCCTACGCAGACAAGCGAAACGGCTGAACCTTTTAAACCGGCGCAGTGAAAAGTAGGGATCAGGGATTAGGGATTAGGATTAGGATTAGGGAACAGAAAATTTAGTTCTTAATTATTCTTTAGCTGATGTTTTAACTGAAAGGAAAAACTTTGTGAATAAATTTGTAAAAGTTATCGGCGGCATATTGAGCGGCATTGCGATAGCCGGCGGGCTTTACATAAATTCACATCGCGAGGCTCTCATAGAAGACGCCCTTACTCAAGTTGAAGAGAAGGCGTCTAAATTTTTAGGCACTCCCATAAAAATCGGCAAGGTTGACTTTGACGAAGTGAATTGGTCTGAACTTCAAGGCAGTTCAATCACCATTCACGACATTGAAATTTTTGATAAAAATTCTGAATACATTGCTACAGCTGACACGGCAAAGATTTCCTTTAAACTTTTGGGCTTGTACGATGACGGCGCCGGTGCTATCGACGAAATTAACGTTACAGGCGCTAAAGTGAATTTAAAAAAGCGCACGGATAATTCTTGGAATGTCGAGGATATTACGGTTAAAAGCGAGGGCGAAAGTAATTTCGGTGCAAAAATTACCGTTGCCGACAGCGCCGTTAATGCCGAATTTGACGGCAAAAATATTTCTGTTACAGACATTGCGGCAACGGCAGACTGCGCGGATTTAAACGCTATAGATTTGCAGATTGGCGCAAATACTTTAGGTTCACACGTAAACGCGACGGGAATTGTCGGTCTTGACAATCAAGTTATAAATGCGCGAATTGATACGGTTGACGCGGTAAAGGTTTTGCCGTACCTGCCGGAAGGGACTTTGCCCGACGCTTTGACGATTAATCGCGGCACTTTGAATAAGCCGAAAATATATTTAAGCAGGCGCGGCGATATTTTAACCTACCTTGCTGAAACTGAAGTGCAAAACGCCGCCGTTAAGTGGGAAGATACCGACATTGAAAATCTTAACGGCAATGTCACATGGAATGAAAAAGAAGTTTGGTTTGACGCATACGCTACGGCAAACAATCAGCAGGCGACGGCGTCCGGCAAAATTCGCACGGATACCGACGAGCCTTTTTTTGATATCTACGCAGAATCTGAAAGCTTTGCTCCTGCGGCGATTATCCCAAATATCGGCGTGCAAGGCGCGGCATCTTTTACGGCGCACTTTAACGGCACGACAAAACGTCCGCATGTTGAGGCGGATATTTTTTCGCCCTTCGCGGCTTATGATACTTTTTCCGCGAACAATTTATCGGTGCACCTAAACTACGGCGACGATATGGTTTATTTGACTGACGTAAGCGCTGAAACTTTCGGCGGCGGTATTACCGGCGACGTTGAGATTTCCACGCCGACTTTAAAGTACAATGCGCATGTTAAAGCTGAAAATATTGACGCCGCGAATCTTTTAAGCTTTGCAGGCTCAGACGTTGATTTAAGCGCTAAAATTTCTGCCGACGTTGCATTAAACGGTGAAGGTGCTGATTTATCGAAGTTTAAGCTTTACGGCAGTGCTCATACCTCCCGCGCAGATTATTCCAACTTTCACATAAACGACGCGAAAACTTCTTTCTACTACGATAACAAAATTTTGAAAATCGATAACTTCAATGCGATATTGCCTAATCGCGGCGCCGTTGGTTTTGAAGGTACTATAGCTGACGGTTCAAAGTTAAATTTAGATTTTTATGCCTCTCACGTCGATTTGTCACGGCTTAGAAATTTGGATGAGAAAATTGACGTAAGCGGTATTGCAGATTTAAGCGGCAAGGTTTACGGCAGTCTTGATAAGCCGCAATTTGATTTAAGCCTTTCTGCCGTCGACAATTCACGACACGGTGAAAATTTAAAAGGTCTGCTTTTTAAACAGCCTTATGATTCGATTAAGCTTTATGCGACAGGCGGCTTGGACGCGGTAAATATAACCGACTTCACGTTAGACAAGGACGGCAAAATTATTTGGAAGATGCTCGGCGGCACGGTGGAACTTACCGGCGACAGGAATATTGACTTGGAACTTGATACGGCGAATGCACGCGTTGAAGACATTATAGCGCTTGTTGCACCGGATCAAGATATCACCGGCAACATTACGAACAAAGTCAAAGTCACCGGCACGATTGACAATCCCAACGTCGTCGGCAACGTCAATATTCATTACGGCAGTTATCACGGCATTTTGATAAGCGGCATGGAGGGAGATTATTTTTACGAAGGCGACAAGTTACGCCTGCAAAATTTTTATGTCACCTCTCCAATGGCGGATATAATTTTGGACGGGACATTTGATAAAAATACCGGTGCGCTTGACTTCGTGGTACAAGGTCAAGATATCAGCTTGAAACGTTTTAAATCGCAATTTCCGGAAGACTATTACGCTGAAGGTCACGGGACTTTTGAAGGCGTATTGCAAGGCACGGTTGACATGCCGTATTTTGACGGTAAATTTATTTCGCCGGAGCTTAATTTGAACGGTATAGATTTAACCGACGTACACGGGCAGATTGAAGTTATCGGACCGCAGGTCATTTTTAATGACTTCCGATTCAATCAAGGCGACGGCAATGTTAAAATGGATTTAAAGCTTAATTCCGCTACAAAAATTTTTCAAGGCAAACTTTCACTGAAAAATGCCGATATTCCGGCGCTTATGACGCTTGCCAATAAAAAGACTCTGCCGATTACCGGTAAATTGAACAGTGAAATTGATTTAATCGGTTCATTGAAAGAAATTTTCTTTACAATTACCGGCGATATTCCGCAAGGCACGATAGGCGGTCACGATATTCACGACGTGGCATTGGAAATTACGGCGGATGATATAATTCATTTTAACAAACTGCGCGGCTCGCAAGGTGAAAAAGGCGAATTTAATCTCACGGGAACAATGGATCAAGACGGCGTGTTGGATTTAAATTTAATTTCGCACGATTTGGAATTGGCAATGTTCACCGGCGCGGCGGGATTGGATTTAGACGTTACGGGTACGACTAACATAAACGCGAAGGTCAGCGGCACGGCGTTTAATCCCGAAATGGATGCGACTTTAACGGCTGAAGGCAGTGCAGGCGGTGCGGATTTTGATTTACTTCAAGCTAAAGTTACGCTTAAAGATTGGATTTTCGACGTTAATGAACTTTTTATACAGCGCGAAATTGCCGGTAAACTTTACAAGGCAAGTGCGGCAGGTACAATTCCCGTTAAGGCGTTGTACATAGATCCCGGCGAAAATATTTCGACTAATGAACAGATGAACGTAAAAGTTTCGCTTAACGACGCGGATTTAAGTTTGCTCCCCGTAGTCAGCAAGGCAATAGATTGGGCGGCAGGAGAATTGGACGGCAGTGTTACGATTACGGGAACTGCCGCTATGCCGAAGGTGAACGGGCAAATTATTTTAAATGACGGCACCGTTAAAATTAAATATATGTCAAGTCCGGTTGAGCATATAAATATTTCGACGCTGTTCAAAGATGACAGATTCGACATTGGAAAATTCACCGGCAATATCGGTAATGGAAATTTTAATCTAAGCGGCGGATTTAATTTTGCAAATTTATCATTGAACGGTTATAATTTCAATTTAAAAGCGGATGATCTTGACATTCGCAGTGATTTTTTCAAGGGACCATTGAACGCGGAATTTACCGTGAGTGAAATTGACTCTTTCAACGGAAAGATACCTAAGATTGAGGGACATATTGATTTAGATAAATGTACAATCAGCGTACCGGAAATTCCCGATTCAGATGAACCTTTGCCGCGCATACGTTTGGACGTTTCTTTAAATCTTGGTGAAAAAGTTCACCTTTACAGCTCTCACTTATACGATATGTACTTGACGGGCTCGGCGCATTTTGAAGGTTCTACGTTGCATCCCAGACAGTCCGGCTCAATTAAGGTAAAGCGCGGCGGCACGTTGACATATATTAACAGCGTCTTCGACATTAAGGAAGGCGAAGCGCATTTCAATCAAATGGATTCATTCTTCCCGTCGATACACTTTGCCGCTGAAAACAAAATATCTAAAACAACGGTCTTTCTCAATGTAGACGGTACACTTAACAATATGACAGTCAAACTTAGTTCCAGTCCCGAAATGACGGAGACAGAAATTATTCAGCTTTTGACACTGCGCGAAAATTACCAAAAGGGCGCCAATATGAAGTTAAGCTCGGCTGACGTTTTAGAAATTGGCTTGCAGATGAGTTTACTTGGTGATGTAGAAGATGCAGTACGCCGCACGCTGGGATTTGACCAATTCCGCGTGACACGTGGCACGGGTTCAGCCTTTGATACCAATGACGAAGACCATAATAAACGCGAAAATGAATTTAACGTATTTATCGGCAAGTACATTTCCAATAAAATTATGTTGCGATATACACAGGGAATTACCGGCGACAGAATCAGCCGCTACGGGTTCCAATATGACATTAACGATAATATAGGGATAATTATTGAACGTGAAGATGGCAAAATGATTTACGGTCTTGAGGCAAAATTTAATTTCTAGGTGAATTAATCCCTGAAAAATAACAGGAGGTCTGAAGTTGCGAATTAAGCGAAATTTATTGAAAAAAAAGGCAATGACTATAGGGGCGGTGGTGATTACGTTGCCGCTTTTATTCGGTTTTAAGGCAGAGGACGGCAACGAAAACCTTGACAATAAATCTGCAGTAAGTACGCAGACTTCAGACGAAACCGTTGACAAGCCTTTTGAAAATCCTAAGCCGTCAAATGAAGTAACTCCTTCAGCCAATGATAAAACTTCGACAAGGGATAAACCTGCGACAAGTGATAAACCTGCGACAAGTGATAAACCTGCGACAAGTGATAAAACTGCGGCAAGTGATAAACCTGCGGAAGATACAACGCCTGCTGATGAAAATAAACCGGCGGCAGAAGGTAACGACAACACTTTAAGAATTCCGCGCAAAATTGAATATGATCAGCGTATGTCACAAAATGAGGCGGAGTATAGAAAATATTTAGCGCAGTTTGAAGGTCGTACGGTTGTTGACGTTGACTTTGAAGGTGCAAGCGCGTCTACATTACCGTCGGTAAAATCAGCCGTGCTTATGCATCCGGGTGACACTTTCAGCGTGGCAGGGGCTATTCGTGACATTGACGCTATTCGTAACAGCGGATATTTCTATGACGCTTATCAAACTTTTTCAGAAATTCCCGAAGGCGTCTTGATAACCTACCACATGCTGGAAAATCCAGTAGTTAAAGATATTGTTATCGAAGGCAATTCAGTTTACAAGCAAGAAGAATTGGAAGATATGATAACTACGAAACGCGGCACGATTTTGAACGGCAACGCTTTGCATGACAATATTACTGCGATTTTGGAAAAGTATCACAATGACGGCTACATTTGGATGAAAGTTGCAAATATGGACGTGACTCCTGAAGGTGTCATTAAAATTAGAATAAGCGAAGGCATTTTGGAAGGTTACAAGGTTAAAGGTAATAAGAAAACCAAAGATTTTGTCATACTGCGCGAAATGCGACAAGAAGTCGGTCAACCTTTCAACGCTAAATTGGCGCGGCGCTCAATGGAAAGAGTTTACAATCTCGGCTTTTTTGAGGACGTTAATGTAAAAATGACGCCGGGCATGGAGCCGGACGCTATAATTATGGAAATTAACGTTGAAGAAAGGCGCACGGGTTCTTTCGGTATCGGTGCAGGTTACAATGCATCGGAAGGGCTTGTAGGGTCAATCATTGTAAGTGACAGGAACTTCTTGGGACGCGGTGACTCCATTGCCGTATCATATGAAAAAAGCGCTCGCGAAAGTGACGCGCAAGGCTTTACTTTCACTTATCGTAAGCCCTGGCTTGACAAAAAAGAAACTGCCGCAACGTTGCGCATTTATAATCGTACCTATCAATACTACGACTACGACACGCAAGGCGATTTGAAAGAAAGGTATATGCGCAAATATGTCGGCGGCGAAATTACTTTAAGCAGACCTTTCAGCGAGTATTCGACAAACTACATTACCTTAAGACAGCGCAAAGATGAATATGTTAGACACGTTTCAAGCGGTAACGCGGGAGACAGAAGCGGCATTGAAGGCGCACAGTGGCGCAAGGACAATTTCGGTACGACGCGCAGCATTGAATGGCAACACGTGACCGATACACGCGATAATATTTACAGTCCTACTACCGGCGGCAGGGCGTCCATTGATTTGGAAATAGGCGGCATTTTAGGCGGCGATTTTAAATTTCAAAAACTTTCTTTAGATCATCAGCAATTTATTAAAGCGGGCGAACACGATCAAGTTTGGGCTTGGCGCGGCTCATACGGTTGGGGACATGGTGACTTAACGGAATTTAACCAATTCCGAGTCGGCGGTCAAAACAGCCTGCGCGGTTATCGTGACGATCAATTCAGAGGTAACAGAATGTTCCTTGCGACGTTGGAATATCGATTCCCGCTTTTCAAAAAAGTTCAAGGCGTTGTATTTACAGACTGGGGCGGCGCGTGGGATTCTCACTTTTTCCCAAAAGGCGGCGACATTTACGGCAGTATCGGTGTAGGCGTTGCGTTAAATACGCCGTTGGGTCCTTTCAGATTGGATTATGGACGCGGCAAACAAGGCGGACGTTTCCATTTCACAATCGGCGGCGGTTTCTAAAATTTTTAATCGTACGACAAAAAAATAAGCTGTCCTTCACGGGACGGCTTTTTTAGTGTTAGAAATATCAGTATGAATGTCGAAATTAGACTTTTGGCGAAAATATGATATAATTACTGCGTAAAAAAATAATGAGGTGATAGCGTCAACTACCCTATATAGGTTTGCAGTTAGCTTACGCCACCGCGTACGGCTGATTGACTACAGCCCTGCTACTACATTGCAGCATTGAAGTCTTGTGACTAATCGGGTGCCTTAAAGCCTTAGCCACAACCGTTTTCCCGATATTTTAATTATAATATTCAGCTATAGAAAAATCAATAAAGGAGGTGTGCGCCGCCTTTTCATCGCAACAATTACCGGCGGCGCGTTTTAGTGAGTGATCTTTTCACGGGAAAAATTTTACCCGTAAATCTTGAACACGAAATGAAATATTCTTATATAGATTATGCAATGTCGGTAATAGTGTCACGTGCAATTCCCGATGTTCGCGACGGCTTGAAACCGGTACACCGCCGCATTTTGTACGCGATGCAGGAAGCCGGCATGACGAGTACCAAGCCTTATAAAAAATCTGCGCGTATTGTCGGTGAAGTTTTGGGTAAATATCACCCGCACGGCGACACTTCGGTTTATGACGCCATTGTACGTATGGCGCAGGATTTTTCCATGCGCTACAAGCTGGCAGACGGTCACGGTAACTTTGGATCTATTGACGGCGATTCTGCCGCCGCAATGCGTTATACCGAAGTTCGTATGTCCAAGATTTCCGAGCTTATGTTGCAGGACATTGAAAAGGATACAGTAGACTTTACGCCTAACTACGACGAATCACTTAAAGAACCTTCCGTACTGCCCGCGAAATTTCCACAGCTTTTGGTAAATGGTACGTCCGGCATTGCTGTAGGTATGGCAACTAACATTCCGCCGCATAATATCGGTGAGGTTATCGACGCTACTTTAATGTTAATCGACAATCCCGACGCGGAATTAGGCGATTTAATGGAGAAGATTAAAGGTCCCGACTTCCCGACTGCCGCGCAGATTTTAGGCAA
>CAJOKY010000022.1 GCA_905235425.1 uncultured Selenomonadaceae bacterium | reverse complement strand
ATTTTGATTCACTTATAACGGAACTGAAATCTAAGCTGTAGCCACATCTACACGGTGGTCTGTCATTCCTGTATAATAAATCGATTACAAATATATTAACATATTTTTCTATGTTTGTCTATCAAATTTAAATTCAAATATAATACGATCTGCGTTGCATCACCGTTTGCAAGAATATCCACACCGAGAATGTCATTATCCCAGTAAAAAGTATTACTAGGCGTAATGTAAAGGTTGATAATGTCTCTACCCGTCTGATTAACCAGTGTCAACAACCCCACGCCTAAAGGCGGGGGCTTCTCGGCGCTTTTAGGTGAAATCTTGACGACCCGCAAACGCGGTACCGGTTAATGCAACCGAGAAAATCAGCGCTGCAAGCATTACTTTCAAAAATTTGATCTTTTCCATGATACAACCTATTTAAAATTATGGCAGTACAACGGAAATTCCGGGACCCATAACCGAGCAAAGATGAATTGAACGAACATACTGACCTTTAGCCGCCGCAGGTTTTACGCGAATCAACGTATCAAGCAACGTCTGATAATTCTCTTTCAGCTTTTCGGCATCAAAGGACGCTTTACCGATAGGGCAATGAATATTACCTGCTTTATCGGTACGGTATTCAACTTTACCGGCTTTTTGTTCAGCAATAGCCTTTGCAACATCAGGCGTAACGGTACCGAGTTTGGGGTTAGGCATAAGCCCGCGCGGTCCCAAAAGTTTACCGAGACGACCTACAACGCCCATCATGTCAGGCGTGGCAATGGCAACGTCGAAATCGAACCAACCGCCTTGAATCTTTGCAACAAGATCGTCAGAGCCGACATAATCAGCACCTGCGTCCTGCGCGGCTTGAACTTTTTCACCCTTCGTGAAGACGAGTACTTTTTTACTTTTACCCGTGCCATTGGGAAGGACGATAGCGCCGCGTACCTGCTGATCCGCGTACTTGGGATCTACGCCGAGACGTACATGCATTTCAATAGTTTCATCAAATTTCGCCGTTGCAGTTTTCTTTGCAAGGTCAATCGCCGTGTCAACGTCGTAAACTTTACCTTTTTCAAGAAGTTCCAACGCCGCACGATATTTTTTACTGCGTTTTGCCATTAAAAATTCCTCCTGTGGTATTAGCGACAAATCTTGTCTTCCACTTTAGCTACCAGCTACAAGCTAAAAGCTAATAGCTAATTGCTAACCGCTAAAAGCTAAACTAAGCTACAACCTCAATACCCATACTACGCGCGGTGCCTTCAATCATACGCGTTGCCGCTTCGACTGATGCCGCGTTAAGGTCTTTCATCTTCATTTCGGCAATTTCAGTAGCTTGAGCGCGGGTAATTTTGCCTACCTTCGTCTTATTGGGTTCGCCTGAACCTTTTTCGACGCCTGCCGCCTTTTTCAGTAATACCGGTGCCGGCGGAGTTTTGGTAACAAAGGTGAATGACTTGTCTTCGTAAACTGAAATTTCAACAGGGATAATCAAGCCTGCCTGCTGTGCCGTGCGGTCGTTGAACTCTTTAACAAACGCCATGATGTTGACGCCTGCTTGACCAAGTGCAGGACCTACGGGCGGGGCAGGTGTTGCTTTACCTGCAGGAACTTGCAGTTTTACTACTTTTGTAACTTTTTTCGCCATAAACGTCACCTCCTCTCGTTGCTAAATTTTTTCAAGTTGGCTTACATCTAAATCTACGGGAGCATTTTCAACTAATACTTTAACTCTGCGTCGTGCACTGTCAATACTTTTCACAATTCCAACGCGATTTTCAAATAATCCAGAAATAATTCTTACTTTGTCATTAATTTCAAAATCAATCGGCGTTTCTACCGGACGTTCGTCACTTAAGGCAGTTAATATTTTTTCAGCCTCTTCACGTGTCAACGGTATAGGTTCTTTTTCAGAGCCGACAAATCCCGTGACGCCTTGCGTGTTTCGGACCACAAACCAAGAATTTGTATTGACGATCATATCTACCAAAACATAACCCGGAAAAATTTTCCTTTGAACAGTTCGCCTTTTGCCGTCTTTAAATTCTGATTCAAGCCGCATTGGTACAACAACATCAAAAATCACGTCACCTAAATCTTGCGCGGCAACTTTTCTATCTAAATTTGCTTTAACTTTATTTTCGTGTCCGGAATATGTATGTATGACGTACCAAGCTCTTTTAGATTTTTGATCCGAATCCTTTTGCTGTTCCATGAAAATCCCTTTCAGCCGAGTATAAGGCGAAACAATTTCGTAAATGTCGTGTCACAAACCCAGATCAACAAGCAGACAATCACAACTGCCAAACCCACAACGCCTGTGTATGAAAACAGTTCATTTTTTGTGGGCCAAGAAACTTTGTTTAATTCGGCGCGTACTTCTTTCAAAAACTGAATGACGCCTTTCTTTTCCGCCATAGAAAAAACCTCTCTACTTCGTTTCCTTATGGGCGGTATGTTTCTTGCAGAATTTGCAGTACTTTTTCAGCTCAATTCGGTCAGCAGTATTCTTTTTGTTTTTATTTGTCCTGTAATTACGATTTTTGCACTCTGTACAAGACAACGTAATTTTGACGCGCACGACAATCACTCCTTAAAAAAACAAAATCCCTCGACAAGGGGAAACATTGGTGGCGGCGACTGGATTTGAACCAGTGACACTCCGGGTATGAACCGAATGCTCTAGCCAACTGAGCTACGCCGCCTTACAAATTTTCATTTAGTGGAGCTGATGACCGGGATTGAACCGGTGACCTTATCCTTACCAAGGATACGCTCTGCCGACTGAGCTACATCAGCGTTGGTTGCGGAGGCAAGACTTGAACTTGCGACCTTCGGGTTATGAGCCCGACGAGCTACCGACTGCTCCACCCCGCGTCCTTTTAATCAAAAATTGCATTTAACAACTCTTAATTAACAATGCGAAAGTTTAACAAAACTTTTTGAATATGTCAAGTTATTTTTATTTCCCGCGCCAAAATCTTTTATTAGGGAGCAGGGAGCAGGGAGTAGGGAGTAGGGAGTAGGGGGAGGTGTTAGCTTCTAGCTTTTAGGTGTTAGGAGGTAGAGGGTAGAAGGTAGAGGGTAGAAGGTAGAGGGTAGAAGGTAGAGGGTAGGAGGTAGAGGGTAGGAGGTAGAGGGTAGAAGGTAGAGGGTAGAAGGTAGGGGGTAGGCGGTAGAGGGTAGGGAAAAGTTAGTATTAAAAGCTTTTTTATATGACTTTAAATTGTCCAACACGCCCTAATTTTCTGAATCGGCAAGACGCAAAAGTTTTAATTCATATGGATCGCTTGCATTAGGCGGCGCATGGTGTTTGGCAATTATTTTTGCCTCACGAAACAAGCCGATTTTCTGAAGTTTTCGTCCGCCTATTTCTGCGTGATGACGATAGATATAAATTTTTTGATTGCCCTGCAATTCCAATTTATCGGCAAAGGCGGGAAAAAAATCCGTGACAATTACGGTGAAAATTTTTCCCCACAAAGTTAAATCGCCGGCAACTCGTCCAATGTCATGCAGAAGGGCACAACGTATTAAAAATTCTCGGTCAATGCCGCGCTTATCTTCAATTACCAGCCGTTCAATTGTGTACGCCGTATGAAGGCAGTGACATTGATCAACCGTACTCATGGCAAAAAATAGTTTTTGTTCATCGTGATTTAAATGCGCCGCCAAGTACTTGCCGTCATCCGGCGTAACCTTAGCAGTCAACGCACGGAAAAACTGTTTTATTCTTCTAAAAATCAAATCTTATCTCCTTAAGATTTAAATTTTGCTTATGACTTACCTGCAAAAATTACTGTTCATTTAGGTAAATCATTTCGCCGAAATTTTTTGTAAGACCGATTCTGGCGGCGTCTTCCAAAGTCTGCGGAGTAAGTGAAAGTTCAACGGTTTTACCCGCCGCGCGAAGTTCCGTAGCCTTTTTAATTGCCGCATTCATTTGACTTTCGTGATAGCCTATGTAAACGTCGCGTCCGGAAAAATCTTCCATGATGCCTTGACGTTCACGCGCCTGCAAAATTCTTTCAATGCCCAGCGCAAAGCCGGTAGCGGGACAAGCCATTCCGAAATCTTTTAACATATGATCGTAACGTCCGCCGCCTGCAAGTGAATAGCCTACATTCGGCGCGTACGCTTCAAAAACCATGCCGGTGTAATAATCAAAGTCACGAATTATTCCCAAGTCAAAAATAATTTTATCCGCAACGCCGTAATTTTCAAGCAGCGTATAAATGTCGGAAAGGTTTTGCAATGCCATGTAAGATTTTTTATTGTCGGCAAGTTTATCTGCGCGACGCAAAATTTCAACGCCGCCGTGAAGTCTCGGAATAAATTTTAAAACCTCCGCGCCTTCAATGCCTTTTACAATTTTTTCAAGTCCCACGATATCGTGACTTTCAATCGCCGCTTTAATATTCGCCTGCACTTCGTCACTCAAGCTGAACTGCTCCATTAAGCCGTTTGCATATTCGACTTGACCTAAGCAAATTTTAAATTCTTTCAAGCCGGCAACTTCCAAACTCTGCGCGGCAAGAGCAACAATTTCAGCGTCAGCGAAGGCATTGGATATCCCTAAAAGTTCCACACCTGCTTGATAAAATTCACATTGACGTTGCGGCTGATTTTGTCTGAATCTGAAAACGCTGGTGTTGTATGAAAGTTTAATCGGCAATTCAGCATCTTTCATGCGACTTACTACAAGCCGCGCTATCGGCGTAGTCATTTCATGGTGCAGTGCCAAAGTCTGATTTTTTTGGTCGAACATTTTAAAAAGGTTTTGTTCAATCGTGCCGCCGGACATTTTCAGCGTATCTAAAAATTCCATTGTCGGCGTTACGACTTCTTCATAACCGTAGCTTGCAAAAAGCCTTGCCAATCTGTTTTCAATGGCGCGTTTAGCCGCCGCCTGTTTTGGTAAAAAATCTTGCGTGCCGTATGGCGTTTTCAAAAATCCTTCCATTAATTACGCTCCCTTATTTTAATTTCCGCATTTCGGACAAGTTACAAACCACGCACCGGTTTCTACGTGATAGTTTATGAAATGCTTTATTAAATCTACGTTGCAGCCTATTCTATGGCAATGCGTCTTTACCCAAAATGAACCGCACTTATTACAGCGCATATAAAATTTTTCAAAATCACTTGCCGTTTTATGCTCTTCAACATTTACATTTTCAGAGCCGCATTGCCAACAAATTTTTTCCCATTGCCCCATAAAGTATTCAAAAATCATTTCAAAAAAGACAGTCAGATTATCTTCCGATTTATTGGGAATTTTATCATTTTCTAACGTATTAGGCAAAAGATAAAATGCACCGAATTGTTTTTTACTTCCGTCGGAAATATCGCTTACCTTTTTGGAGCGAGAATCAGCAGTGCCGCTAAAAATGACGTACTTGCCCAAATCTTTCTCCTGCCAATACGTATTATCGCTTTCCGTGTTTTCAGTCGACCGGCGCGGCGTTTTGTCGGTATGCACGATAAACGACATTGTAACCGGCAAATGCGTTTCCTGTTCAATGAGTCTGATATATTTTTTTATGCAGACTTCGGACAAATCGCGCCTTAAGCCTTTGAAAAATCCCTGCTCTTCGTAATATCTATATTTCGCGTCCAAAATAAAAATTTTTGCAGACTCATTGCCAATACGTATTTTAAATAAATAATCCGGTCTCAATCTGCTGTTACCGCCTAATGAAATTTTTATCATTGTGTTGTAAAAAATTTCCATAGACAGATTTTTCTTAGTCAAAAAAATATGTGCATCTCTTTTCACGTTGGCATTGCGGACATCAAAAAAATTTCGCAGAACCTCTGTGGGATTATCGCCGCCTTCGGCATTTCGCCACCCCAGTTTTATAATAAGAAATTCTACAATTTTGGCAAGCACCCAATATTCATAAAGCGTGTCCAATTTTTCGTGAATAATCGCGTTTTTGTCGGCAGTAAATGCAAAATCTAAAACCTTGTTCAAATGGTTTAATTTTAGGTACGCGGCGTGATAATTTGCGTCATTGGTAAAAATTTGCGTCATTCGCCAATTTTCGTGTTGCCGTTCAACTGCGCGGAAAAAATTCAGCGCCAAACATTTATTCAGCGTCTCAACAATTTCATTTACCAGTGAATCATTTTCCAAGTCCTTTTCAACTTTTTCAAGACTATTTTTAAGATGTTTGGAAGTTTCTTCCGAAAGTTTCATATCGTCTTGAAACCTTATGCCGGAATTTTTCAGCGTCTCCATTTTACCCAAAATATTTTGTTTTGTTGCGGTCAATTTAATTTTCTGCGATTCGGCACTTTCCAATACAAATTCGCGCAGTTTGGAAATTTTATCCAGCAACAGGCGATTTTCAAAAATATTGTACGTGACTTCATCTGCATTTACTAAATATTTTTTGCGCAGAGGATTTTCAATGTACTGCCGAATTATTTTGCCGTCGAACTTACGGATTTTTTCAAGTCTGCACGACGTTTGAATTTTTTTCAGTCCAAAACGCGGATGTCTGTCAATTCGTTGAAGTATCGCGAAAAGTTCTTTGACATAGCGTTTTAAACTCTCCCAAAACTTTTTCAAATCATCGGTGTTGCACATGTCTACTAAATCTTGAGGCAAGCCGGATTTACCTTGATTGTCAGCTTTTTGAATAAGTTCACTGCGTATAAGTTTTATTTCGCGAATCATTGTTTCAAATTCAGCCTGCGTCATGGAAGCCGGAAAGACAACAAGGCGGTGCGGTTTACCTTGAATGACGCTGTTTTTAAACACGTAAATATATGTGACGCCGGGATTAGTCGCGCCCATTGCAAAATCTTTCTCGCCTGTTGAAACATCGTAAAAAATATTTTTGTTACGACGCAAATTTGTAAGATCCTCGCCGTTACTTTCGGGACTGTATGCCAAAGTATATGCGGCAGGATTTTCACCAAGCTCAAATTCCATTTCAAAGGCAGGGTTGAAAAATTTGCCGTTATGTCTGAAATGCGTGCGCGAAGTGAAAAATTTTCGCCCGTCGTCATCATAGCGCCGTATATCTTCGGTGTAGGCATTTTCATCAAGCATTATGATATTTTGCGGCGCGGCGTTATATTGAATCATACAAAGCTTTAATTTCAAATTTTACCGCCTCCAAAAATCCGCTTCGATGCCGTCATCAATGTCACTCAAAATTTTTTCACTTAAAATACGTCCTTTGCATAAATCTTTCAGTGCGTCAATTTTAATTTTGTACGCGTCTTCATTAAAGCGAATTTTCGGCAAAAAGCACGAAGAAATTATAAAATCTGCCAACGGCTTACTGCCGATAATTCTTTGCCACGTGTCGAATTTGTCATTTTCCAAAATCTGATCGGTTAATCGATAGCTTATCGGTGCAACGGCATTCATAGAATTTTTTAAAATGTTCGCGTCAAGGTCGACAGTATATTTTTTCCTGTAACTTTCAATCGGTCTATATTCCAACGTCTTTTCAAAATCGCCGTCAAAGTTTAAATCGGCATCTGACATTTCAAGGCGAATGATATACGCCCTGTCAATGACTTTGGGACTTACGTCAAGCGTAGTTTCATCTTGATTGAGGGTGCCAAAAAATTTTACGTTGGGCGGAATTGTCAGCACCGGTGGAAATTTTTTAATCGTATCGTACATACGCCATAAATCAAGATAATATTGGCGCTCCGTGACATTCATTTCTAAAAATGCATTTTCATCGGCATTAAAGTTGGCAATTTTCAATTCACGCTGAATATTTTCGCATATTGATTCGCTGTACAAAGAAATTTTTCGATCTGTCTGCAAGGCGCTTAAAAATTCGGCAAAGTAATATTCAATGTGAGCAAGGTTCATTTCGTCAAGACAGATTATGAAAAATTTCTCAGGCTGATTTTCGGCAAGGCGGCTGAACTTTATCAGCGTTTCAAGAAAATCCGTAGCCATATAACTTTTGTTAAGTGGATTATAGTAGCCGAGCAAATCGCCTTTGTCTGTCCAATTCGGCTGTACCGGAATTATGGCGGCGTCTTCAAAGTCGAAAGTCTTTGCAAGATATTTTACCAAAGTAGTCTTGCCGGTGCCGGGATTTCCTACCAACATAATAATTTTATCTGTCTGCAGACCGAAGTACAGACTTGCTAAAATTTCTGCGCGGTATCTCAAGCCGTACTTCGTAAATAAATGCGCCTGCCAATAGCTTATCATTTTTTCAAAACTTTTTACATATTCGTATGTATCACCTGCGTTCAAAATATTTACGCCTGATTTATCAGTGACTTCAACATAGCCGCTGCGTATGTCGACCGAATCAATTTTGGTTTTATCTGAATCAGTCAAATTAACTTTAATATTTGACCAACTTTCACCGGTATGCTTATAAGTCACGCCGTTTAATGAAACGCAAGCGCCGTTTAACAAGCCGTAATCGAAGTCAGTATTAAAAGTTGCGTTGCTCACCTCGTCAATGACTCCCGAATTTGAATCGGCAATACCGATCGCGTAATAACCTTCAAAAATTCCGCCGGTAACTTTACCTTTCGCGTTGTTTTGAAAATGTACGCAACAATTTCCTTTTGAAGTTAAATTGCCGCCTGAAATTGAAACAAAGGCATTTTCGCCATCAGCCAAAACAGATGTATAGCTTGTTCCTTTTGATATAATTTTCCCGTCCGAAATATTAACGGGACATTTTGAATAAATGCCGGCTTGATTTGCCGAGATTATACCGCCTGTTATATTGATTTTACTGCCGCTGTCTGAAGCGCAATTATTTATTCCATTGCCTTTACTGCTTTCAATACTGCCGCCATTCATTTCAATGGAAACATTGGTGCTGTTTTCAGGAACATAAATGCAACCGGAGTCATCAATAATCTGTGCATTGCCGCTTATTTTTAAAATTGTACCGTCTCCGTTAATTCGTATATTTCCTGTCGTACCGCCGGAAATATTTGCCGTAACGCGGCTATTAAAAACAATGCTGACTTTATTTTCAGAATTAGATCTGACTTTACCGCCCGACATATTAAAACTGCCGTATGAAAAAATTGATACCGCAGTATCTTCACCTGCACAAGTAATACTGCCGCCTGAAATATTTATACTGCTTGCAGATATTTTTCCGTTACTCGTGATATTGGCGCCGATGAAATTCAGCGTCATTCGTTTTGAAAGTTCAATGACCTTAAAATTTTCAAATTCTGAATAGTCAACGTCAAAGCCTTCGTCGAAAGTCACGGTATTATTAATGTTATCATTATTAACAAGTGCAACGGCTTGATGTAATCGCACGGGGACAACACCGCCGGACTCACCGGACGATTTAAACGTAAGCGCTATATTTTCGGCATCCAAACTAAATACCGAATCACGCGAAAAATTTACCACGACAGTTACAGTCTTTCCATTAAAATCAATGACGGTATTTTCCGAAATGGAAATGGTAGAATTAATTGTTATGTCAGAAATATCGGGATCATTTAAAACAGCTTGCAGTTCATCAAGCGTACCGACTAACTTTGACGGTTTAATTGACATCTTTTAGAATCATCCTTTCAAGACAGATAATTATAAGTGTAAAATTTTACCATTATCAGCCGTATTAAGCAAAAAAATCTCCCATTAACGTTTCACGGGAGATTGAAAGTTTTTGAATATTCCCGCCGCATTAAGAGGCGGAGGGATTCTCGCGTAATCTGGTTAAAATATGCGAAACAACCGTTATTGTCACGACCGATTGAATTATTGTCGATATTAATTGTTTAGTATTCATCAGAATGAATCCATATACAATTTGCCGCCGCATCTACGTTCACAGGAAAAATAAAAATCAGCAACAACGCCGTAAGCAAAAATTTTTTTCATAACAATCGCCCGACAAAAATTTTCAATATACAGATAAAAATTTCTGTAAAAAATCTTCGACAAAATTTTAATCCTCAACATTTTTCTTGGCAAGCCTAATCAAAACGCGGGTAATTCTCACGCCGTCAACTTCCTCAACAAAAAAAGTATTGCCGTCGAAAGATTCACTTTGACCTACGCGCGGCTCACCGCCGATCCTGTCAGAGAGCCACCCGCCTACCGTGTCAACGTCCTCGTCTTCAATCTTAATGCCAAATTCGTCGTCCAAATCTTCCAGCGAAAACATAGCGTCAATGGAGTACAGATTATCAGCGCGTTTTTCAACTTCGGAGCGTTCGCCTTCGTCAAATTCGTCTTGAATATCGCCTACAATCTCTTCTATAATGTCTTCAATTGTCACCATACCGGCAGTGCCGCCGTATTCGTCTACAACAATCGCAAGTTGCAGACGATTTTTTTGCATCATTTTCAAAAGTACGCTGACATTCATACTTTCCGGCACGAAAAAAACTTTCCGCGCCAATTTACTCAAATTCGGATTGGATTGTTTGGTAAAGGAAAGTTTTCTTGTAATTAAATCTTTAACATGTAAAAAGCCGATAATGTGATCTTTATCCTCATTGCAAACGGGGTAGCGTGTCATCTGTTCTTCTTTAATCGTCGCCAAATTTTCTTCAAAAGTTTTGTCAAGGTAAAGGCAGACCATATCAGTACGCGGCACCATAATTTCACGTACGCTTAATTCCGTGAAGTCAAAAACGTTGTCGACAAAATCAACCTCCGTGTCGTCAACTAAACCCTGTTTGTGACTTTCCTCCATAAGCAGGCGTATTTCTTCGGGATTGTGCGCTACTTCGCCTTCACTTGCATTTTGCAAGCCCAAATGACGTGATACAAAAGTTGCCGTGACATTCAGCATCATTACGAAGGGGTACATAACTTTCCAAAAAATCAGCATTGGCAGAGCTATTGACAGCAAAATTTTTTCCGAGTTCGCAATAGCCATAGATTTTGGCGTAAGTTCGCCCAAAATTATATGAAAGGAAGTTATCAGCGTAAATGCCAGTACAAATGAAATGGTATGTCCCAGCGTTTCGCCGAGACCGAAATATTGAGTTACGGGCAAAATTAATTCCGCCACGAACGGTTCACCTACCCAGCCCAATCCCAATGATGCTAAGGTAATGCCAAGTTGCGTGACGGATAATGCTTCGTCTAATTCGTCAGTCAATTTTTTTGCGTAGACTGCGCGTTTATTTCCTTCCTGTATTAGTGTTTCCAATCTTGACGGACGCATTTTCACGCAACAAAATTCTGCCGCGACGAAAAAGCCGTTCATCGCTATTAAAAATGCTACCAATAAAAATTGTAGCAATATTGGAACTAGGTCCACGAAAAATTTTCATCTCCTTTGGTTAGGTTTTAGCTGTTAGCGATTAGCTGTTAGCGGTTAGCTGTTAGCCGGTAGCTGTTAGCGATTAGCTGTTAGCGATTAGCTGTTAGCGGTTAGCTGTTAGGAAAACTGATCCCTGATCCCTAATCCCTGATCCCTAATCCCTGATCCCTAATCCCTGTTCCCTAAAACCGGCGGCTTCAATTTGTTATCGACAATCAATCTTTCGACGGCATTAATAACTTGACGCGGCGAAATTTTTTTCTGACATTCCCATTCGCGCTCCGTACCTTCATGGTAAGGGCATTTATCCTTCATATATGAAACGCGAATATCATTAAAGCAACCGTTACATACAAGGCGATTTGCCACGCGGTACGACGTATAAAATTCGCACCAATCCTGCGAAAAGCCGGCAATTAATACGGCAGGACAACCTACGGCATCTGCAAGCCACGCAAGACCGCTACCGAGTCCTATAAAAAATTCCGCGTAATAAAGCATATTCGCCCGCTCCATAAGTGAAATGTTGCCGGTAAAGTCTTCTGCCGCCTGCGGTTTATGAATATCAATGCCTAAATTTTTATCGGCATTTTCAGCGTCGCGATCTATGCAGAAAACGCGATACCCCAAACTCTTCAAATAATTCACAACGATATCCCAGCCGTTCGGATACAGCCAGCCTTTTTTGGCAGTGGAGGCTTGTACCGCAATGCAGACGTAGGGATCGTCGGTAACAGGCGCCATATTCGGTTCAAAAATCGGTTTATGCGGCAAGGTGTTAATTCCCAGCGCCACGCCGGTTATTCTATCCATTGGGCAGTTTCGCATATCGATAGACCACACCGGCAAAATGTTAAACGGCATGAAAAGGTGAAACGTCGCGTAGTGTTTATAGCTGATTTCACTTTCCTGCAAAATGTCGGGATAAAGGTACGCGGCAAAGTCGCTTAAAAATTTCGGCAGAATCATTGACACTTGGCATTTGTACCGGCGTTTCATTTCTTTAACGTACGGCAACGCGGCAATGATATCACCCATACCGATTTTTGGAATTGAAATTAAAACCTTCCTGCCGGTTAAATCCATGACGTGAGAAAAAATTTTTGCGCCGTCAAGATACAGTTCAACCTGCCAATGAATATAATAATTTTCAAGCGAAATTAATCGTACGTCTGAAACAAGCTTGTCGAAAAAAATAACGCCGCTGTCAAATTCGCTTATTCGTACGCGCCAATTTCCTGCCGGAACTTCAAGACGCAAGCCAAAATTAAAATCCAATTTCACGCCGTCAATGCCGGTTTTAATTTCATCAGATATCGGCGCGTCAAAATATTTTTCATCTTCAAAATGTGACTTTATCACCGATCGGAAAAGATTTTGTACGTCTGCAGTTGCAAGCAGATTTTTATTTTTTAAATCGACAAGATTTTTTTCTGTCACGTCAAGTAGCGGCGAAAGGTAATCTTCAATGTTTCGCGCGCAGAAGAAAAATATTTTCAAAGTTTCGACCTCTAAATCATAATCGCTAACAGCTAAGGTGCTAGGTGTTAGGTGTTAGAAAAAACTGCTCCCTGTTCCCTGTTCCCTAATCCCTAAAAGCTAACACCTAAAACCTAACCTCTACAAATTTCCTTCTATTCTCTCATCAACCACTTGCCGCATAATCTCAAGATTCGGCAATTCGCCGGTAAAAAGTCTGTACGCCTCCTTGCCCTGCAAAAGTAACATCGGCAAGCCGGGAAATGCAAGGTAACCTAATTCTGTAGCGGTTTTTAAAAGTTTTGTACGAATCGGATTATACACAACGTCATAGACAAGTGCACCGTCCGGCAAAAGTTTCAAGTCAACCGGCGGCATTTCGTCAACACTCGGAAACATTCCCAGCGGCGTTGTGTTAATCAAGATATCTGCGCGTTTCATGGAGTAAATGAAATCTTCTGTCGTCCACTCCGTGCCTTGAACATTGCTGTAAACGCTGAAATCGTCGGCAAGTTTTTTGGCACGTTCAAAACTGCGAGCGCCGATAGTTATGGAATTGGCGCGGCGTTTGCAAAGCCCCCATATAACTGCGCGAGCGGCTCCGCCTGCGCCCAAAATTACGGCGTTGCAACCGTCCGGCTTAAAATTAGCTTCACGCAATGATGCCAAAAATCCCGTAACGTCGGTGTTGTAGCCGGTCAACATGCCGCCGTCATTTACAACTGTATTTACTGCGCCGATAACAACTGCGTCCGCGTCTACCGCGTCAAGATACGCCATTACGTCAGTCTTGTGCGGAATTGTCACGTTAAAGCCGCGAAAGTTCAGCCCCTTCATGCCTTCAACCGCCAACATAAGCCGCCCCGAACGCACGGGAAAAGGTATGTAGTTGTAGCAGTTAAAGCCCGCGTCTTTGAACGCCGCCATGTACATTTTAGGCGAAAATGAATGCCCTATTGGCCAGCCGATTATTCCAAAATTTTTTATTTCAGTAGAACTCAAATTTAATTCTCCCTTCCTTCTAAAAAAATTACTTGCCGAGATTTTTAAATTTATCTTCACAATAATTCAGATATTCATGCCAAAAAGATACAACGCGCGAGCCGTAATTTATGCCGCGCTTATTAATTTCAGAGAGTAATGATTCTTCCATCCCCCCCCCTCTGTTATCAGCAGGTGAGGCGTCCTTTCCAGTTTTAAATCTTGAATCAAAATATCTTGTTCGTCTTCGTTGTATAAAAAAGTTTCGTCGCTTAAATTATTATTTTCAAGAATCAGCCGCGCAAAAATCATCATTGCAACGGGACTGCGAATAACTCGTATTGACGCGTACCGATTTTTTGAAAGATAACGTAAAATAGATTGACCGCGTTGCAGTCTGCGAATCAAACGTTTGTAAGCGTAATTCATTAGAACATTTTGTGTTCCAAGAACCACATCACTCTGCATTTCTCCACGCAACGGTTCTAAATCATAACCACAAGCCTTAAACATTTCTATGTACGAATCAGAATTAAATCTGTACCATCCGTGACATCCAAAAGGAATTTTACCGCCGTTCTTTTTAATGATTCTTTCAGGAAAATATTCTACTGAAAAAGCATTGGCAATTTTTAACGGCGCAGATTTAAAATCACTATTTTCGATGACTCCTGCAAATGCCCAAAAATCATCTTCAGAACGTCCGAAAAATTTTTTTACCAGTTCAATATGTTCTTCAAGAAATTTATAGCTTGACTTGACATTACGAAGTGAGAAACCACCATTACCGATACGGGCATAATAAATTTTTCCGTGATAATTTAATCGACGCTTAAATATAGAATTCCACGCCGCACCGATATAGTCATAGCCGAGTGAACAAAAATATTCCAGCATATCTGAAAATACAAAGGCATCAAGCTGATAAATCAAAATGTATTCATATTCAAAAAAAGCCTTATAAAAAAATGGCGATGTAAGCAAAACGCTGTACGTATTGGTGCTTTGAAAAAATTGCTTGGGAAAATAATAAACTCTACTGTTCTGTATGAAGTAGTCACCTTTCAGCCCTTCCGGCGCCAATTATTTGATAATTGCCGAGTACCTTTTGAACCTGCGCGAGGGAAATTTCTTCAAGTTCATTGAGCGTTTCCTTGTAAACGGGAATTACTACTGCGGCTTTAACCGGCATAAAGTACACTTTCCTTTCAAATATTTTTACGGGCGAATTTTATAATAAATTTCTAATCTCGGCAACATATTTTGAAAACGTCGCGCGAAATTGTATCCTCCGCAACCGCTATATTGTAACCGAGCTTGTCAAATTCTGCCTTCAACTTTTCAGCCAATGCGTGAACAATGGGAAATTCCGTCGCGAAATGTCCTGCGTCTACGACGTGAATTTTACTTTCAACGGCACTTTGAGCCTCGTGATATTTAACGTCGCCGGTAACGAAGGCGTCCGCGCCGTGAAATTTTGCCGTGCCGATAAATTCACTGCCTGCGCCGCTACAAAGTCCAACCTTTTCAATAAGGAAATCGCCGGCTTTAACCAATCTCACGTCAATGTTTAAAGCCTTTGCAACGTGCTTAGCGAAATCTTCAGCCGTCATTTTTTCAGTAAGGTAGCCGATTCGACCGAGTGAATTTTCTTCGTCAAACGGTTTCACGTCAACCAGCCCTAATTTTTCGGCAAGCACGTCATTGACGCCGCCTTCCGCCGAATCAAGATTAGTATGCGCGGCGAAAACTGAAATATTATTTTTTATCAGCGTTTCAAGTTTGTGACCGAGCGGTAAATCGGTACGAAAATTTTTAACTGCGCGGAAAATTACGGGGTGATGCGCTATAATTAAATCTGCGCCGAAATTGACGGCACTTTCTACGGTTTCATCAGTAACGTCAAGGCAGACAAAAATTTTTTCGACTTCTGCAGAAAAACTTCCAACCAAAAGTCCGAGATTATCCCATTCTTCGGCAAGTTGACGCGGCGCAATGCGATTCATAATTTCGGCAATGCTTTGAACTTTTACTTTCTTCATGACATAACACCTAATTTCTAATACCTAACAAGGAGGTTAAACCTATGCAAATAATTTAGTAAGTAGTAAGTAGTGAGTAGTCAGTAGTGAGTAGTCTAGTAGTCAGTAGTGCGTGGATAAATGATTGCTGACAAGGAGGTTAAATTTATGCAAATTTTAACTGTTGATATCGGCGGCACTTTTATAAAGTACGCCGTAATGAATGAAGACGCGAAATTTTTTCAACGCGGAAAAATTCCTTCGCCGACCGATACGCGCCAAAATTTTTTCGACGCGATTCATAAGCTTTACAAAAATTTTAATGTTGAAGGTATCGCGCTTTCAATGCCCGGCGTAATTGATTCTGCGCGTGGTATCTGCGTAAAAAGCGCGGCGTTCAGTTTCAATGACGGCTGTAATATTGTCTACGAATTGGGCGAAATTTGCAAGTGTCGCGTTACGATTGAAAACGATGCAAGGTGCGCGGCGTTGGCAGAGGCTAAATTTGGTGCGCTTGCCGACGTTGCAGACGGCTTTGTAATGGTTTTCGGTACGATGATTGGCGGCGCATTTGTTGAGAATCACGCGGTACACAAGGGCTTTAACAATTCCGCCGGTGAAATTTCTTTTATCCGCGCAGGTCATGGAAAAATTTTCAGCGATTTATGCAGTGTACCCGCACTTTTGCAAGGGTACGCGCAGATTAAAAATTTGTCAACAGAAAATATAAGCGGCGAAGATTTTTTCCACGCAGTGAGTGAAAATGAAAAAGACGCGCTCGCCTGCCTTGACAGGTTCACGCGCCGTATTGCCGAGAAAATTTTTGATATTCAGCTGATTATCGACGTTTCAAGATTCGCGATTGGCGGAGGTATCAGCGAACAGAAAATTTTTATTGATTCTATTCGTGAAAATCTGAAAAAAGTTTATGACGAGTCGCCGATTGAGTTTAACCGCGTCGAAGTCGTGCCGTGCAAATTTTTAAATGACGCAAATTTAATCGGTGCGCTCAGTAATTACCTGCGCGATTCATAAGCTTTAATGTACCATTCATACATTTTCGGCAAAGTCTCTTCCAAAGTTTTTGCCGCCTTAAAACCCGTTAATGCAAAAAGTTTTTCTGTATTGGGACAACGCCGCATTACGCAACCTGCAGGCGCAGGGTGAATTTCAATTTTCGGATGATAGTCTGCAATATCCAATACCAACTTCAGCAAGTCGATAATTTTAATTTCTGTAGAACTGTTGCCGATATGTACAATTTCGCCGTCGCACTTTTCACTAAGCATTACAAGTTCCGTAGCCTTAACCGCATCTTCAACCGCGCAGAAAGCCCGCGTCTCTTCGCCGCCAAATATCGGAAATGGATTAACCTTTTCATAAACGCGCTTGAAAAATTCCGGCAAAACATGATCATAACCCATACGGACGCCGTAGACATTGTGATAGCGAATAATTTTAAAAGGTACTCCGGCTGTACGGCAATAATTTACCGTTAAAAGTTCGCCTGCAATTTTACTGCCGCCGTACGACCAACGCGGATTCATCACGTCATCTACTACAAGCGGCATATTTTCAGCGCTTGGTATAAATTCAGGACGCTCATTCAAAAAATTATTTACCGCACCCGCATAAGCTTCTGACGAGGAAGAAAATAAAAACGCGCCGCAATTTTCTTTGTTGCACCATTCCAAAAGATTCATCAGCGACAAAATACCGACGCGCAAAACTTCATATGGACGCTCGTAAAAATTTTTTGTACCGTTAATCGCGGCAAGGTGATAAATTTCGTCGTACCTGCCGTGCAGTTTGTTATAAAAATTTTTCGCGGTTAAATCCTCTTTCAAAAAATTTATGTTATCGCGCGAAATTAACTCCTCAAACATTTCATCAGCCGTACCGCGTGAGTGATTGTCAATAACCGTAACTTCTGTATTGCGTTGACTCGACAAGTACGCCGCCAAATGGTAACCGATAAAGCCACTGCCGCCCGTTACAATTATTCGTCTCATTGTGCCGCCTCCCTGTCAATCAGCAAATTTCCAATAGTGTAGAGATTCTTAAAATTATTTTCGCGAATTTTTTTGCATACTTGCCACACGTCAAGCACCGTCAAATTTGTATCCTGCGGTAAAAATTCTTCGTAGCCTTTTTTTGTCAAACCAAAGCCATGAGAGGCATTTTCAACATTTGCGATTAAAAAACATTTTTCTTTC